>JANXYI010000256.1 GCA_025350085.1 Deltaproteobacteria bacterium | reverse complement strand
GCGAGCGCCTGCTCCAGACACTCGTCTCGCGCAGCTTCGTGCTCACCCTGCCCTGGCCCGAAACCGGAGCCCCGGAAGCGGACGTGGCCGAGTGGCTGGACGCGCTGTTCACCTTCTGGGACACGGGCCGGGGCTGGTTCGAGCGCACCGGCACCAAGGGCGCGGCCGACCGCACCCTGTGCTTCCGGCTGCTCTCGGCCTGCCAGCGCGAGCTGGTCCTGGCCCTCTCCGGGGCCCAGGGCAGTCCGGCGGCCCGGCGGCTGGCGCGGCTCGGCCCCCTGGGCCTGCGGCGGCTCGACCTGGTGCTGGCGAGTGCCCAGGAGGCGCTGACCCAGCCCACGGTGATGCCCGCGCTGGTGCTGGACTGGATCGCCACGGCCATGATCGGGAAGGGCGGCCGGACAGGCTGACGGACGCTGTGAGCGACGCTCGACCGGGCGCACAGACGGCCAGGATGACTGCCGGGCAGCCGGGCAGGCGCGGGGAAAGTGCCTAGAAGGCCTTGATCTTGGGGCAGGCGGACCGTTTGGGGATGAAAATCTTGAGCTCCGGCCGGGACGGCACGGTGCGCGCCAAGTTCTCGCGCAGGAAGGTCAGCGGCGAGACAGCCAGCAGCTGCGCCGGGTTCTCGAAGCTCTGGCAGAACAGCTCGCCCCAGTTGGTGGTGTAGATCACCGAGGCGAGCAGGATCTTGTTCTTGTCCGGCGGCACCGGCAGGTTCAGGATCACGTAGGCCCGGGTCACGTGCTCGTCCTTCAGGTATTCCTCCATGTCCGGGTCCAGGATCTCGCGCCGCGGGAAAAAGGCCGTGAGGTCCGTGAGCAGGGCCTGCACGTCCATCACCGCGATGGGCGCCAGGCTCGTCTCGGCCTGCACAGCGAGCCCCGGCTCATAGATGCCGTTGACCAGGACCCAGGCCAGGAGCCGCGCCACGTCCGTGTCCCGGCGGATGGGCGCCAGCGACTCCACCGCGGCCTTGCCCGTGGCGCGCTCCTTGCCCTTCACGGCCCAGACCGTGCGCTTGCCCGGCGCCTTCTCGGCGTAGAACAAAAGCTCGGTAAAGGCGATGTCCTCGGACAAGAAGGGCACCAGGCTGACCTTGTGCTCGTGCTGGGCGAAGTTGGCGGCGATGCGCCTGCCTAGGCGCGTCATGTCCTGCGGGTTGATGTGCGCGGCCCCGTGGTCGGCCCGGATGCCGCCCTGGATGCGGCGGTAGGCCGCGATCATGAACTGGTTCACCAGCCCGCCCAGGCGCAGGGAATTGGCGAAGGTGCCCGGACCGCGCGCGCTCGCCCGCTGGCTGAACTCCGCCGGCATGTCCTCGGGCTCCACGTCGGCCTTGAGCCGCAGGCATTCGGCCAAAAGGCCGAGGGAACCCTCGTCGCCCAGGGCGGCGTAGTGCGTGTGGACCGAGGCGAACAGCGCCAGGTACGGGTCCACCCACTGCGCCTCGCAGCGCCCGCGCAGCACGGCCTCCTTGATGCGGTCGCAGAGCAGGCGCATGGTCTGGCCGCGGCCCGCGTACTTCTCGAGCAACGCCAGCTTCATCACCGACTTGTAGGGGCTGTGCAGGGCCTTGACCATCTGCCACAGGCAGGCCCCGAAATACTCGCCCGGCGGGATGGGCTCGGGCTGGCCCAGGTCCACCAGCTCGGCGGCGGTGCGCGGGTCCAGGACCTGGAGCTCCTCCAGCAGCGCCTGCGCGGCCTGCGCGGCCGCGCCCGGCTGGGCGACCCACCAGAGCAGGTCGCGGCCGCCGAGCCTGAGCGCCGTGCGGTAGAACTCCTCCTTGAGCAGGGCCGCCTGGGCCGAGCCGGAGCTCTCCTTGTCGCTCATGCCGAAGGAGTTGGTGCGCACCTCGTCCATGGTCATGGCAAAGAAGTGCACCTCCAGGCCCAGCTGCTCTTCGGCCCAGACCTCCAGGGCGGAGAGCTTGCGGCCCAGGCCTTCCCGGACCTGCTCAGGGGAGCTGGCCGGATCGGTGTGGCAGAGCCAGCAGTCGATGTCCGAGGACGGCTTCTGGGCCACGGAGCCCAGGCTGCCGATGGCGTACAGGGCCTCGATGGTCAGCGCAGGCACGGACGGGGTCCCGGGGGTCTGTCCGGGGAAGAATTTCTCAAGCAGAGCGTGGTCCACCCGGACCTGGGGTCCGTCCAGGGCGCAGGCCGGAACACCGGTTATGCCCTGGGCCTGCTCGAACACGTCGGTGATCAGCAGCTGCGGCAGAAGCCGCAGGAACACGCCCTGGGCCTCGGTCAGCCGTGCGAGCGCCAGCTCGGTGCGGCGCTGGTTCTGCCCGCGCATGGCGGCCAGGGTGCACCTGGCCTCGTCCACGCGCGCAAAGCGGTCCACGCAGGCCGCGACGAACGCCGCTCCGGGGCCGCTGCGCAGGGCCAGGGGCAGCTCCGCCGCCGCGTCCGGCCCGGCCCGGCCAGTTGCCAGGCCAGTTGCCAAGGTGGACCGCCGGGCCGCGGCCAGGTGCGGGCTGTCCGTGTGCCCGCCCTCCACCCGCAGGCCGGGCAGCGACGAGCGCAGGAAGCCGAGTCCCAGGGCCTCGCACTGGCGCAGGCAGGCCTGGACCAGGGTGCAGTCCGTGAACTCCGTGGCGCGCAAGACCGAGCGGTACACAAGCGCGCCGGACAGATCCGAGCGGACAAAGACGCAGGAGGCCAGAACCGATTCCCGGACATGCAGACCGGAGAAGGCGCTGGCCCGGACGCCCAGGCGGTCCAGCCGCACCTTGAAGAACTGCGCCCCCGCCAGGCAGGACTCGGCCACGGAGCAGCCGGTGAACGCGCAGCTCGACAGGCGCAGGCGCGCCGCGTCGCAGCGCTCGAAGACGCAGCTCTCGAACCGGCAGTCCTGGAAGGCCGCGCCGCAGAAATCAACGCCCGAGAAGACGCAGGCCTGGAAGGTGCAGCCCTCGAAGCGGCTGTCCGCAAGGCCGCAGGCGTTCAGGCGCACCCGGCGGAAGACGACCTTGGTGAAGCGGCTGGCCGCGAGGTCCACGGACTGGAGGATGGAGCTGTCCAGGGTCACGCCGCTCAGGCTCGATTGCGAATAATCCTGGTCCTTCAGGGGCGTCAGGGCGTCCTTCAGGGCCTCGACCAGGGAAGCCCGGCGCGGGCTGGCGGCCTTGCCCGGGGCCGGGGGAACGGGCAGGGCCGCGCTCTCGGCCTCGTCCCGGGCGGCCGCAAGCGCGGCCTGGGCCGAGAGCAGCTCCGCCAGGGCCTGCAGCGCGGGCTTGTCCAGCGCGGCCTGCATGGCCTTGGCCGCGCGGCGCACGAAATCGGGCTCAACGCGCACCAGGGCGCCAAAGACCTGGCCCAGGACAACGGGCCGGTCTTCCTCGGGGATGTCCTCCAGCAGGGGCGTGAGCCCCAGCCGGGGCAGCAGCGGCGTGAGCCTGAGGGCTGCCTGGCGCGCGGCCCCGCCCTGGCGCAGCAGGTCCGCCAGGACCAGCCCCAGTATCTCCGGCTCGGCCTGGGCCGCCGGAAGCAGCAGCAGCGGGGCCTCGGGCAGCACGGCCAGACGGCTCAGCTCGGCCAACAGGGCGGTCTCGCGCACCTCCAGATCAGGGGCCGCGGCCAGAAGTGGAGCCAGGCGGCTCGGTCCCTCGGACCCGGCCGAGCGCAGGGCATAGCCCAGGGCCTCGGATTGGATGGCCGGGGTAGCCAGGCTGGCCCGGGCCGTGAGCAGGGCCTCGGCCGTGGCCGCCCCGGGCATCCCGGCAAAGGCCTTGGGCAGGGCCTCGGCCAGGCAGGCCGCGAGCATGGCCTCGCGCAGGGGCCGGGCCAGGGGTGTGCCCTCCTCGGCCAGGACGCGCAGGAACACGAGCAGCTCCCTGGGGTCGCAGCGCCCCGGAGCGGGCAGCAGGCCCTTGAGCCAGGCCATGTACTGCTTGTCGTCGGCCAGGGGGACCAGGAACATCTCGTTGACCAGGGCCAGGGATTCGCGGCCGGGCAGGGCCAGGAGGACCGGCGTGAGCTGCGGCAGGGGCAGGCTGCGGGCCTGGATGAACAGCATGGCCAGGCTGCGGCCAAACCGACCCAGGCCCAGCAGGGCCTGCAGCGCGCGCGGCACGAGCGACACATCGCGCAGGGTGCGCGCCACGGCGAAGAGCAGGCTGGCGGCCTCCCCGGCAGCGGCCAGGTCCTGCGGGGCGGCCTCAGGCCCGGCAGAAAGCGCCGTCAGGTCCGCAAGGATGGGCGGCAGGAACTTCTGCGCATCCCCCTGCCCGGCGCGGACAAACTTCCGCAGGGATACTGCGGCTTCGGCAACAGACTGGCTCATGGCCGGAATATACAGCGGAACGCACAGGGAGTCGAGGCCCGCTGGCAATGCAAAATTGAGTAAAAAAATTTGCACTCAGCTCTTGGCATTATACGTAGCCCGGGGTAATCGGACTCCATCTATAGGCCTATGGGCCCGTACATGTTTACAAACGCAAAAGAAGGAAGCAACCATGAAAAAGGCACATCTCGTCATCTTCGCGGTGCTCGCGCTTGTGGCGGCCCTGGCCATTGGCCCGGCCTACGCGGCCGACAAGGGCGGCGTGTATGTCAGCGTGAAGGGCGGCTACGAGACCAAGGACAGTTCTGGCGGTACCTCTGACACCGCTGCCGCAGCCACCAACCAGAACTCCACCAACTCCTTCCGCGACCGGAACAGCGGCTACACCCTCGGCGGCGCCCTGGGCTACAACTTCGCGGGCATGGGCCTCCCGGTCCGCGCTGAGGCGGAGTATCTGTACCACAGCCAGTTCAAGCTGCACTCGACAAACTCCACCACGGGTATTGTCGACGCCAAGTATGACATCCAGACCGGCTTTGCCAACTTCTACTACGACATCAAGACCGGCACCTCCTTCACCCCGTATGTGGGCGCTGGTCTCGGCGTGGCCTGGATCAACCAGAAGGTCAGTGAGAACTCCGCCGCAGTGAACTTCGGCGGCAACCACGACACCACCAACTTCGCCTGGAACCTGGGCGCTGGCGTGGGCTACTCCCTCACCGACAACATCGTCATCGACCTGGGCTACCGCTACACCAGCTTCGGCGATGCCAAGAAGATCACCGGTGCCGCCATTGCGACCACCCACTTGCAGACCAAGGACATCACCGCCCACGAGGCCCTGCTCGGCCTGCGCTACCAGTTCTAACTGGGACGACCAAGACCACGATCAGCGGCCCTGCGCAAGCGGGGCCGCTTTTTTTGCCTGTGGCCGCGCCCAGGCAAAGGGGCCGGCATCGGTCTCCCGGCCTGGCCCCTGCGTCATTCCAAACGGATGGGGTCTGGGTATTCGATTCTGGCCAGAAGCCCTACGCCCCGGCGACCCGGAAGACCGCATCGACCATGGCCTGGGCCTCGCGCTGCAAGAGCGCCAGATGCTCGCGGCCCAGGAAGCTCTCAGCGTAGATCTTGTAGATGTCCTCCGTGCCCGAGGGCCGGGCCGCGAACCAGCCGTTCTCGGTCACCACCTTGAGCCCGCCGATGTCGGCATTATTGCCCGGCGCGCGGATGAGCTTGGCCAGGATGGGCTCCCCGGCGAGGCTCGTCGCCGCCACCATCGAAGGGGTGAGCTTCTTGAAGGCCGCCTTCTGGACCGGCGTGGCCGGGGCGTCCAGGCGCTCGTAGACCGGGCTGCCATAGCGCTCCGTGAGACCAATGTAGAGCTGGCCGGGGTCCTGGCCCGTGCGCGCGGTGATCTCGGCGGCCAAGAGGCCCATGATGATGCCGTCCTTGTCCGTGGTCCAGACCGTGCCGTCCCGGCGCAGGAAGCTCGCGCCTGCGCTCTCCTCGCCGCCGAAGCCGCAGGAGCCGTCGAGCAGCCCGGCCACGAACCACTTGAAGCCCACGGGCACCTCCGAAAGCTTGCGGCCCAGCCCCCGGGCCACGCGGTCGAGCATGGAGCTCGACACCAGCGTCTTGCCCACCACGGCGTCCGCGCGCCAGCCGGGCCGGTTCCGGAACAGGTAGTCCACGGCCACGGACAGGTAGTGGTTGGGATTCATCAGCCCCTGGCTTCTGGTGACGATGCCGTGGCGGTCGAAGTCCGGGTCGTTGCCAAAGGCCACGTCAAAGCTGTCCTTGTGCGCGATGAGCCCCTGCATGGCGTAGGGTGAGGAGCAGTCCATGCGGATCTTGCCGTCCTTGTCCACGCTCATGAAGGAGAAGGTCGGGTCCACGGTCTGGTTGACCACGGTCAGGTTGATACCCCAGCGCTCGGCAATGGGCGCAAGGAAACCCACGCCCGAGCCGCCCAGGGGATCGGCCCCGATCCGCAGGCCCGAGGCCTTGATGGCCTCCATGTCCAGCACATTGCCCAGGTCGTTCACATAGGGCGCCACATAGTCGATCAGGTGCGTGGTCTCGGCCGTCAGCGCGTGCACCAGCGGCATCCGGCGCACCCCGGCGAGGTTGGCCCGCAGGAGCTCGTTGGCCCGGTCCTCGATGGCGCGGGTAGTGGCCGTGTCCGCCGGGCCGCCCTCGGGCGGGTTGTACTTGAAGCCCCCGTCCTGGGGCGGATTGTGCGAGGGGGTCACCACCACCCCGTCGGCCCGCCGGTTCTGCGGATTGCGGTTGTGGCCGAGGATGGCGTGGGAGATCACCGGCGTGGGCGTGAACCCGTTGTCCGCCTGGATCATGACGTCCACGCCGTGGGCCGCGAAGACCTCAAGCGCCGTGTTCAGGGCCGGGGCGCTTAGTGCGTGGGTGTCCATGCCCATGAACAGCGGGCCGCGGATGCCCGCCAACGCGCGGCTCTCCACGATGGCCTGGCTGATGGCCAGGATGTGGGCCTCGTTGAAGCTGCCGGCCGAGCTCGAACCGCGGTGGCCCGAGGTGCCGAAGCTGACCTTTTGCGCCGGGTCTTCGGGATCGGGCGCAAGGGCCGAAAAGTCGGCCAGCAGGCGCGGGATGTCGGCCAAAATCTCCTTGGGCGCGGGCTTGCCCGCCAGGGGGTGAACGGCCATGTGCGTCTCCGTGTGGCTTAAGCCGGGGCGTCTAGCCCCTTGGCGCCGGTGAGTTCGGAAAGCTTCCTGTCCATCTCGCGCAGACGGGTGGCCAGGACCTCGCAGAAGATGCGGTAGAGGATGGCCTGGAGCACGAACTTGTCCTGCTTCGCCTCGTGGTCGAAAAGCGAGGCGTCCACCACCACGCAGAGCGTCGGGCTTATGGCCTGGATGCTGGCCGAACGCGGGCTGCCGTCGATGATGCCCATCTCGCCGAAGACATCGCCCAGGCGGCGGATGATGCCGACCTCCACGCCCTTGTGGGTGATCGTGAGTTCGCCCTTGACCAGGAAAAAGATCCAGGCGTCATAGTCCCCCTCGCGGATGAGGAACTCCCCGGTCTCGTACTTGCGCATGCGGCTCATGCGCACCACCTCCTGGACCAGCTTCTCCTCCATGGAGGAGAAGGCCGGGATCTTGCGGAACTGCTCCAGGGTCTCGGCGTTGGTCGGGTCGAAATCGAGTTCCTTCATGGCCACCTCGGCGAGCTTGCATTCAACATGCCTGAATCCCAGGCCGTGGGCAAGTCAGGCCCCTGGGTCGCCCCCGGAATATTCCAGCCGCGAAAGCCCTCCCCGGCAGGCGGCGCCATTTGCCCCTGCCCTTGATCATGGCCCGTGGCTGGGGTATGGGGACCAAGGGGCCGCCCCGGCCTTGAACCGTCGCCGTGGGGCGCCAGCCGCTGACAACCAAAGAGGAGCGCATGGACACGAGCCCCAAGAACGTGCGGGAGCACATCGCCCGTTCCAAGTTCTTCCTGCAACGCAAGGACATCCTGGCCTGCCTCAAGTCGCTGGTCACGGCGCTCGAGCTTTTGACCGCCGGGCAGATCTACGGCCGCGAGCGCATCGAGATCGACATCCTCATGGAGGAGGCCGTGCGCGTGCTCATGGAGCAGGACGCGCTCAAGCAGGCCTTCCCCGCCGGGCTGGCCCACAAGAAGGGCAAGGAACGCGAGCTCTTGGCCACCTTCAAGCGCGTGCTCCAGGCCCTGGACGCCGTGCTGGGCAAGGCCCGGGTAGAGGAGCGGCGCAAGCAGCTGGCCGAGCTCGACGAACTCATCCTGAGCGGCCAGAACGAACTGGAGCAGAAGCATCCCATGGAGGCGCGCAAGCTCTTCCGCCGCGCGGCCGATCTCTACGGCGAGGAGCCCGGACTGCTCGTGGACCTCGGGCAGCGCTTCATGCTGGCCGGGCTGCTGGCTGAGGCCGTGGAATACCTGCAAAAGGGCCTGGAGACCACGCCGGGCGACCAGCGCATCTACGCCGCCCTGTCCCAGTGCCATGATGCCCTGGGGGATACCGAGAAGGCCGACGAGATCCTGAAAGCAGCCATTCGGCGCTTCGGGCCGGTGGAGGCCTTGAACCTGCGCCTGGCCAAGAGCGCGCTGGAGCGCCGCAGCTGGGACGAGGCCCTCGTCAACGCCCAGCTGGCGCTCAAGCTGAACCCCCAGAACCAGGAGGCCCACCGCCTGGCCTCTGCCGCCAGCGAGCGCGTCTACGGCGACCCCCAGGCCTACCTGCGCGAGGAGCCCCGCTCCGGCAGCAGCGGAACCGTGGAGATCAAGCTCGACTTCTAGGGCGCGGGCCGACGGCCCGCCCGGCGCACCAGCCCCCGCTGGCGCGCGAAAAAGGCCGGAGTCCTTGCGGACCCCGGCCTTTGAGCTTTGGCGTGAGGCTTGGGGGCTAGTACATGCCGCCCATGCCGCCCATGCCGCCCATGCCGCCCATGCCGCCCATGCCGCCCATGCCGCCCATGCCGCCGGGCATGGCCGGGGCAGAACCCTTGGGCTCGGGCTTGTCGGCGATGGC
>JANXYI010000339.1 GCA_025350085.1 Deltaproteobacteria bacterium | reverse complement strand
CGAGAAGCCGAACCGCCGCCCCCCAGCCGAGGGCAACGATTTCCGGCGTCACCCCCAGCAGCAGCACCTGGCGCGGAGCAGTCCCCAGGCCAAGTGACGCGCGCAGGATGCTGATATCTTCCTCTGCCGGCCGCAAGGGTGGACCGAGATGCTTCCAAAGCCGCGCATGGTTGTTCCAATGGTCTGAGTCCACCCGCCCTCCACGATTACCCCTTATCAGACGCTGGTCATTATGCAGATGGCACATCGTTCAAGCGTTACATATCCTTTCCGACTCCGACCCCCAATCTTAATGGTGTCTTACTACGCAAGGACCATATCAGAGGGGCGAGGATCAACGCAAGACTGGAAAGGGTCGAGAAGGAGACAGTGCCAGGACACAGGCCGAGCCAGCAGGTGACTGCCCAGTATGCGCGGACACGTTGAAGCAACTGCCCTCGGCCTGAATATTTACTGAAGGTATGTGAAGCTCCTTCAAGGTGCGCTGAGGGTCATTCCCTGCCGCATTGGCCTTTACGTGCGCACCAAGGAAATGCGCCCTTCCCCGCGTCGCCGCGTTGTGCAGTCAGATTTGAGGGGTACGGCGGCGGAAGCATTCGGATTGAGCGCATCGACATGGCCGTGGTGGATGGGCCTGAGTTATGCGGCAGCCCCGAAGAAACCGCACATTGGCCCGCGCCAGCCCAGCCGGGCAGCAGGACCGTTCCAGAGCCTAGGCCAGGAGCGATCCGTAAATGTCCGCGGCCGCGGAGATGACCTCGGGGTTCATGAAGCCGAGCGTGGAAGTGACGGGGCTGCCGATGGTGTCGGACATGGCTGCCAGAAACGGGGCCACATCGGCTTCCTGCTGGTCCTGCATGGCCTGGCGTATTGTGCCGCAGAGGTAGTGCGCGCAGCGCGGCGACTTGAAGAGCCGCATGGTGCAGCCGTCCTCGGCCAGGCACTGGCAGTACCCCGGCCCGGGCCTGAGCTTCTGCCCCTGTTTGAGGCTGTGCGCGGACTCGAGCCTCTGCAGGGTGCCGATGACGTGGCCCATGTGCAGGGCCAGCGGCGAACGCTGCGCGCTCATCAGGTCCAGGCTGGAGAACATGACGTAGTGGTCGGCGTTGCAGCAGCCCACGGGCGGTCGCGGGCAGCCCGCACCGCACACGGAGCGAGGCCCGGCGTCGAGGATGCGGTCCAGCTGCCGGATATACAGGGAATACGAGATGACCTGCCGGCGCACCACCCGTTTCAAAGCGCCGAGGTGCCCGCTCAGGCACTGGATCTGATTCACGGCGCACTGGTCCGTGAGAAAGGGGTGCGTAAGGCCGCCCAGGGCCTCCAGGTCGCCGTCAACATGGGTGTGGTCCTGCTGAGCCAGGGAGCCCAGCCAGTTCTCGATGGCCATGGTGTCCTGCGGGTGAGCGGAGCAGCGAGCAAGCGGGATTGCTCGCCTAGTGAACCGTTGGTCGGGACACAATACGTGGTCAACAAGGGATTGCAAGAAGAACACCGCAGCCCCTCCCTGCGGCTGCGAGGGATGGTGCCAAGCAAAGTCCGGCGCCGCGCAGCCCTAAAGTTTTCCCCTGCGCCTGCCGATAAGGCGGCGGGAGAAATACTATTTCAAAAGGGGTGGGGATGGACATTCAAGCGCTCTCAACAAGCATGAACAACCAGGCCGCGGCCGCGGCCGGTGTGCAGGGCACCCTGCAGGTGCAGCAAGCGCCCCAGGCCAGCGCGGACAAGCAGACCACCGCGGACAGCGGCGGCCAGACAGGCATCAGCGACAGCGTCGACATTTCCCAGCAGGGCCGCGCCAAGGCCAGCGCCAGTGCCCCGGCCCCGGCCAGCGGCGGCGCACAGACCGCCATTGAGATCCTGACCAGGCGCATCACCGGGCTGACGCACCAGCTCCAGCAGCTGCAGGGCTCTGATCAGCCCAGCGACGAAAAGGCCGGCAAACTGATGGCCCTGCGCAGCCAGATCCAGCAGCTGCAAAGTCAACGGCAGCACTCTGGCGGCAGCGGACCTGCCGCGGCCACAGCCCTGAAGGTCAGTGTCGTTTAGGCACCTGCGACCAAGAGCGGGCCCAAAGCCCCTGCCGGAAGCGCACACCTTCCCGCAGGGGCTTTTCCTTGGCCCGGCGCGGCCGGGGGCCCGGAACCAAGCCAGCAGAGGCTCCACGTCCAGGGCTGGGCGGCCGGGCACGCAAAAGGCCGGGACTTGCGCCCCGGCCTTTTGCGTGCTGCCTCCAGTCTCCCGCGCTCCCTTGAGCCGGGGCGCGGTCAGATGCTCCGGCTAACGCCGGTCATGGTCCCGGCCGCGGTCATCGTCGCGGTCACGGCCGCGCCCCTCGTCATGCCCGCGCCCCTCGTCATGCCCGCGGTCGCCCCGGCCCTCATGCCGCACCGGCTCCCAGCGGCCAGGCTCGTAGTGGTGGAACTCGCCCCGGCGCTCCCAGCGCGGCGCCATCCAGATGAAACCGGGCCGTTCCCTTTCCCAATGGCCGTCGGCCCACTGGTGTCGGTGCCCCTCCCAGTACCAGAAGCCGGGAATCCAGACCCAGCCCGGCCGTCCCTGCTCGATGACCTCGTAGCGGGCAGGGGGCGGGGGCACGCCGATGTCGACCTGGATGTTGACCTGCGCCAGGGCGGACGTGGCCAGCGCGCCCAGGCACAACACGGTGGTGAGCATGATCTTGAGGGCTCTGCGCTTCATTTCATTCTCCTTGCCGTATCCGGCCTTGGCCGGGGCACGGGTTCAGGTCGTTCTGGCGCGGGCCAGCCTGGGCAGACTGCAGCCCCTCTCGCCGTTCATGGAGTACACAGCACAGCAAAGCAAAGGCCATTCCAAATCATAACTACGGGAATGCCTGGCAAAGTCAATCCGTGCCAGGCGGGCCAGCGCAAATTCTGCGCTCAACCGGGCGGAATTTGGCGCAGGAAGAGGCAGATTTCCGTACGGCGGCGACGGTCCCAGACCGGGAATACCTGTTGACGCCCGGCCGCTCGCCTGGGTAGCTTCCGGCCAGCGGGAAGGCCGAGGGACAGCGTTTTCAGCCCGGCCAAGCCCGACACCTCAAGCCTTCTGGAGTCCGGCCATGCGCTACGTCTGTCTTGCCTGCGGCTACATCTACGACCCGAAACGGGGCGACCTGGACAACTGCGTGCCGCCAGGCACCCCCGGCAGCGAGCTGCCCACGGACTGGGTCTGCCCGGGCTGCAAGGCCAGCCAGGATGATTTTGCCTCGTTGGAGGAGGAGGATGACTAGGTGCCCCGCGAACAGCTGATGCCCCTGGCGCTGCT
The DNA here is from genome assembly GCA_025350085.1 of Deltaproteobacteria bacterium. GTDB lineage: Bacteria > Desulfobacterota > Desulfovibrionia > Desulfovibrionales > Desulfovibrionaceae > Humidesulfovibrio. The sequence goes on along the minus strand of JANXYI010000339.1, from coordinate 2,905 downwards.
GGCCGGGGCGGCCGTGTTCGGGCTGCTCTTCTGGAGGCTGCGCGGGCGCTGCACACCCTGAATCTTCCTGTATGCGGCGGTCGCCGCAGGCCTTGCCGCCTACGCCCTGCTGGAGCGCCTCACGGGCTGACAGGCCTGCCAGCCCGCCCAGGCCCTCGTGTCGAGCCCGCCTAGGCCATCATGTCCAGAATATTTCCCGTGGAACGGTCGATGGAGCCGGCGACCGCGATGTTGGCGGAAAAGGCGCGCTCGGTCTGCATGAAGTCCACCATCTCGCGGGCGATGTCCACGCTGCCGCCCTCGCCGGTGTAGGAGGTCGTGCGCATGAGGCCGCTGTCATAGTCCGCGGGGCGGCTGGAAGGCACAAGCGGGAAGCCCGGACCGTCGGCGCCGGTGGTGTTTCCGGTCAGCTCGACCACGTCGGCCACGCGTACGCCCTAGCCGCCCGGGCCGTCCTCCAGCTCCGCGCGCACGGGCCGGTAGTTGTCGCTGTTGGCGTTGGCGATGTTCTCCGACGCGGCCATGGCCGAGACGTCGAGGGCCGACAGGGCCTGCACGTTCCAGTTGCTGTCGAGCGTCATAAAAGTCCCCCCCTTCACCCCCTTCCGGGGTCATGGGCCTTTGGGCTCCAGACTCACGGGCCTGCGGGGAATCCCAATAAGACTCTTCTACGCCTGTTTCACGGGACTTTCAATAGTCGCCTGGGCCGAATGTCCGTGGATGGACTCAAAGGCCTCCACCTCCACGTGGAACCAGGTGATGCGCGGGTGCTCGGACAGGCCCTTGGCCGCGGCGCGCACCACGTCCTCCACAAAGGCCGGGTTGGCAAAGGCCGTCTCGGTGACGAACTTCTCGTCCTCGCGCTTGAGCAGGGTGTACACCCGGGACGAGCCCGAGCCCTCGGCGATCTCGATCAGGTCCTCCAGCCAGAGGAAGCCCTTGAACTTGGCCAGGATGCGCACGCTGGCGCGCTGGCTGTGGGCCCCCTCGTCGCTGATGGCCTTGGAGCAGGGGCACACGGTCATCACCGGCACGTCCACGCCGAGGGTGAAGTCCAGCTGCCCGTCCTCCCAGGCCCCGACCACGGAGCAGGGGTAGCCCATCAGCCCCTTGGCGTGGCTCACGGGCGAGGACTGGCGCAGGAAGTACGGGAACTCGAAGCGGGCATAGGCCCGGCGCGCCTCCAGGCGGCTGGCCATGTCCGAGAGCAGCTTCTCCATGGACGAGCGCGAAAGCGTCTCCTCCCAGTCCTCGAGCGCCTCCACGAAGCGGCTCATGTGCGTGCCCTTGAAGGACGCGGGCAGGTCCACGGACAGGTCCACCCGGGCCACGGTGTGCTGGGTGCCGCTTTGCCGGTCGCGCACGACCACGGGCAGGCGCAGGTCCTTGACCCCCACGCGGTCGATGGGCATCTGCACACTGGCCGGGTGTTTCTGCACGTCCTCCATCTGAGTTGGCATTTGAGCCGGAATCTGCGCCATCAGCCGATCTCCTGGCCCGTGGTGGTCAGCACCAGGTGCCCGTGCTTCACGCCCTTGGTGGAGATGAGCTTCTGGCCCAGGGCCTTGATGCTCTCGGCCAGGCCCTTGAGCGCCAGCACCTCCAGGCAGTTGTTGTGGTCCAGGTGCACGTGCATGGCGCACAAAATGGCGTCGTGGCTGTCGTGCTGGATCTCGGTCAGCTTCTGGGCCAGGCCGCTGTGGTGGTGGTCGTAGACAAGGGTCAGCGTCCCGGCCACCTCGCCCTCGTCGTTCTCCCACTGGCGCTGCACCAGCATGCTGCGGATGAGGTCGCGGATGGCCTCGGAACGGGTCTGGTAGCTCTTCTCCTTGCACAGCACGTCGAACTTGTCCAAAAGGTCCGAGTCCAGCGACACGCCGAAGCGGATGGTCTCTCCCATGCTCAAGGCTCCTTGCAGGTTTCTGTGGGGGGTTGGCCGCGCCTGGGGCGCGAGATCTTGCGGATGTGTACGAACATGTCCTGCCCGCCCTGGGCCACGCGGCCGGAGAACGGGGTCTCAACATTCCAGCCCAGGGCCGTCAGCCGCGCCCAGACCGGGGCAGACACGCTGCGCTCCGGGTCGGCGATGAAGGCCGCGCCGTTTGGGGCCAGGGCATAGTCCAGAAGCGCGGCCACGGGCTCGAAGAAGCGTTTTTCGTAGAGGATGTCCGCGCCGAGCAGCAGGTCCACCGAGCCGCGCGCCAGGGCCGGTGCGCGCCAGTCCATGACCGTGAAGAGCGGTGGGGCGCAGGCGCCCAGGAGCTGCTGGTTGAGCGTTGTGTTGCGCCGGGCGTAGACCAGGGCCTCGGGCTCGTAGTCAAAGCCCAGCACCCGGCCGCCCACGCTGGCCGCCACCAGGGCGGAGAGGCCCAGGCCGCAGCCCGCGTCCAGGCAGACTTTTCCGCGCACCGCGGCGGCGTTCTGGGCCACGAAGCGGGCCAGGAGAACGGCCGCGGGCCAGAGCTCCACCCAGTAGGGCAGGCGCTCGTCCTCCTCCCAACCAGGGGGGCCGAACTCCGCCTCGCCCATCTCGGCCCAGAGGCTCTCCAGGTCCGCGGGGCGGGACAATTGCCACAGGCGGCCGCCGACTTCGGCAGTGAGCAAACCGGGCTCGGCCTGGAGCAGGCCGGGCGTAGCTGCTTGGCTGGGGTCCTGCGCCAAGGCGTCAGGCTTGCTGGGGGCTGGCGGTGTGTGCATCATGGCCTTCACAGCCCGCGCTATGCACCATTCCGGCACCAGAAGTCAAGATTTCGTAACACGCCTATTTTCTTTGAGGGACGCTGCGCAGGATTTAATCGTCCCCGCCAAAGCCGCCTGAGCTGCCGCCGCCGCCAAAGTCGCCGCCGCCGCCGGAAAAGCCGCCGTCCCCGCCACCGTCGCCGCCGCCGAAGCCCCCGCCGCCACG
>JANXYI010000196.1 GCA_025350085.1 Deltaproteobacteria bacterium | reverse complement strand
CGAGCCTCCGGGAGCCCGTGCCCGCGTGGCCCTGACCGCTCTCGCCTGCTGCGAGTACTTCCGCGACGAGGAAGGCCAGGACGTGCTCTTCTTCGTTGACAACATCTTCCGTTTCACCCAGGCGGGTTCGGAAGTCTCCGCGCTGCTCGGCCGCATGCCCTCCGCGGTGGGTTACCAGCCCACTCTCGGCACCGACCTCGGCGAACTGCAGGAGCGCATCACCTCCACCACCAAGGGTTCGATCACCTCGGTCCAGGCCGTGTACGTGCCCGCCGACGACCTGACCGACCCCGCGCCGGCCACCACGTTCTCGCACCTGGACGGCACCCTCGTGCTTTCCCGCCAGATCGCGGAGCTCGGCATCTACCCCGCGGTGGACCCGCTGGACTCCACCTCGCGCATCCTGGACCCCCTGGTCCTCGGCGTGGAGCACTACGGCACCGCCCGTAATGTCCAGATGATCCTCCAGAAGTACAAGGAACTCCAGGACATCATCGCGATCCTGGGCATGGACGAGCTCTCCGACGAGGACAAGCTCCTCGTGGGCCGCGCCCGCCGCATCCAGCGCTTCCTGTCCCAGCCGTTCCACGTGGCCGAGGCCTTCACCGGCAAGCCCGGCCGCTACGTCAAGCTTGAAGACACCATCAAGGGCTTCAAGGAGATCATCGAAGGCAAGCACGACGAGATCCCTGAGAGCGCCTTCTACATGGTGGGCGACATCAACGAGGCTCTGGAAAAAGCCAAGCAAGGATAGTGCGCCATGTCCAAGAAGCTGCTGCTTGAAATCGTAACGCCCGACCGCAAGGTCCTCTCGCAGGACGTTGAATATGTCGGAGCTCCTGGCGCGCTGGGCGAGTTCGGTGTATTGCCGAACCACATCCCGTTCCTGTCCGCGCTGGGCATCGGCAACCTGTACTACAAGGACGGCGGCAAGACGCATTACGTCTTTGTCTCCGGCGGGTTTGCCGAGGTCGGCCCTGACAAGGTCACCATCCTGGCTGAGGCCGCAGAAAAGGCGACGGACATTGATCTGGAGCGCGCCCGCAAGGCCCAGGACCGTGCCCAGCAGCGTCTTGCCCGGGCCCAGGACAAGATCGACTACGCACGCGCCCAGGCCTCGCTGCGTCGGTCCCTGGCCCGCTTGACCTGCCGGACCTCCGGGGAAAGATCCGGGACGTGCTAGCACCACGAACCCTGCGCCGCCCCGAGGCTCAGGACGTCTGAGAAACCAAGGCAGGCCGGGCTCATCCGGCCTGCCTTTTTTTCGAGCCGGGCACCGGCACAGCAGGCGGCACAGCAGACCGCCAGGAGAGAGAATGCCGCACCAGAACACCATCGCCGTCATCCTGGCCGCCGGAAAGGGCACGCGCATGCACTCGGACAAGCCCAAGGTCCTCCAGACCCTGCTCGGCGAGACCATGCTGCGCTATGTGGCCGCTGCCGCCAGGGCCGTGGCCGGGCAGGTGCTCATCGTGGTCGGCCACGGCCAGGAGCAGATGCGCTCGTGCCACCCGGACCTGGCCGAGAGCTTCGTGCTCCAGGAGGAGCAGCTGGGCACGGGCCACGCCCTGCAGGTGGCCTGGGAGCGGGTGCGCGCCTCCGGCGCCGGGCACTGTCTGGTCATCAACGGCGACACCCCGCTCGTCACGCCCGCGGACCTGGAAGACCTCCTGCAGACAGCTGCCGAGGGCGCGGACATCGCCTTTCTCACCGCGCTCTTGCCCCAGGCCGGGGCCTTTGGCCGTGTGCTGCGCGGAACCGACGGCGAGGTCAAGGGCATTGTGGAGGCCAAAGACTTCGATCCCGGCCGCGACGGCCCGGACACCGGCGAGGTCAACACCGGGCTGTTCTGCCTCTCCGTCAACAGCGTGGAGAACCTCCTCTTCTCGCTGACCAACGGCAACCGCGCAGGCGAGCTGTACATCACCGACCTGGTGGGCCTGGCGGTGGAGTCCGGGCTCGATGTCCACGCCCTGAGGCGCGAGGACGCAGGCGCGCTCATGGGCATCAACTCGCCGCTTGAACTGGCGCGGGCCGAGGAGTTTTTGCGCGCAGGCATTGTGGCGCAGCTTTTGGCCTCGGGCTGCCTCATCCACCACCCCGAGGGCGTCGTGGTCGGACCGCGCGCCGTGGTCGAACCCGGCGCGGAGCTGACCGGCCCCTGCCGCATCCTGGGCGCGAGCAAAATCGCCCGGGGCGCGCGCGTGGGCGCCTTCTGCCAGCTCATTGACACCGTGCTGGCAGCCGGGGCCGAGGTGCGCGAGTTCAGCCACCTGGAGGGCGCAACCCTTGAGGCCGGGGCCATGGCCGGGCCCTATGCCCGCCTGCGGCCCGGGGCAAAGCTGATGGAGAACGCGCGCGTGGGAAATTTCGTGGAGATGAAGAAGTCCGTGCTCGGGCCAGGGGCCAAGGCCAGCCACCTGACGTATCTGGGCGACGCCGAGATCGGCGCCGCAGCCAACATCGGCGCAGGCACCATCACCTGCAACTATGACGGCACCCATAAGCACACAACAATCATCGGCGCGGGCGCGTTCATCGGCAGCAACACGGCGCTCGTGGCCCCGGTGCGCGTGGGCCAAGGCGCCGTTGTGGGCGCGGGTTCGGTGATCACCAAGGACGTGCCGGACGGGGCGCTGGGCATCGCCCGGGGCAAGCAGAGCAATCTTCCGGGTCGGGCCAAGAAAACTTGATTTTAGTGCCGGAAGGCAGTATGGTCTGACTATGGAACTCATCGAAAGGTTGGAGGCGCGCTTTGAACAGCTTTTGGCGCGCGTCCGGCAGCTGGAAGAGGAGAACCGGTCCCTGGCCGAGCAGAAAGAGGCCGAGGCCGGCAAAAGGCGAGAGGTCCAGGAGCGCATCGAGGCCCTTCTGGTGAAGGTGCAGGCTTCGCTCGGCGAGCAGTAAGGCGCGATCAAGGCCATGCCCCGCTACACCATATCGGTCAACGGACTGGAACTCTCGTTCAAGACGGATGCGGACGAAAAGCGCATCCAGGCAGCCCAGGCCCTGCTGGAGGAACGCTTCGGCGAGCTGAGCAGGGATGGTCGTTATATAAGCAGGGAGAAACTGCTCACCTTGCTGGCCCTCGGGATTGCAGATGACTTTCTCGAGCTTCGCCAGCGTTTAGCGGGCCTGGAGGCCCGGATGCAGGAGCTCTTGGAGAGGCGACAATAGGCCGGACCGTCGGCCTTGCGCATAGGAGAAAGCGGATTAACCCTGGGGAGTTCGTGATTGTTCTTGAGTTTTTGAGCCAATATGCATCAAAAGGGATCTGCCAGAGTGCGCCCGTGTGCATGCCCGTCCTCGTGCGGGGAGCCTGACGGCCAGCCGGTGGAGCCCACCTCGCTTAAGAGGTTCATAACTCCAAGATCGACACGGCACCCCGGGGCTCCATACAGCCCGCGGGCCAATGTCCTGCCCGAAAAAGGCCTGGTTTGACGCTTTCATCCACCGCATAAACGCCTTTGCCCTCCAAAAGCTCCCCTTGACTCAAGCTCGACCCGTGCGGGGAACGCCATCTCGTGGCGTGTCCGCCGTGCACGAATCAGGCCCGTTTCGGCCTGTCCATATAACCGGAAGGGAGCAGCGCATGACCGAACCCAGCCTGTTGCTCGTTGCCATGGACGCCGTGGCCCTCTTTGTGGGCCTTGTCGGCGGCTATTACTTCAGCACATATGTCGGCAAAAAACGCCACCAGGACACCCAGGCCCTCGCCACCCGCATCGTGGAGGAGGCCAGAAAGGAGGCCGAGGCCACCCGCAAGGAGGCCCGCATCCAGGCCAAGGACGAGATATTCGGCCTGAAGAAGGAACAGGAAGACGAATTCAAGGACCGCGAGCAGACGCTCAAGCGCGAGCAGTCCCGCCTGCAGGAGAAGGAAGAGCGCCTGGAGAGCAAGCTCGAAAAGGTCGCCCAGAAGGAATCCGGCGTGGTGGAGCTCGAGATGCGGCTCATCAAGCAGGAAAAGACCCTGGCCGAGAAGCAGGAGGCGCTTGGGGCCGCCGCCGACGCCCACGAACGCAAGCTCCAGGAAATTTCCGGCCTCACGGTGGAGGAGGCCAAGGAACGGCTCATGACCGAGGTCGAGTCGCGCACCCGGCATGAGGCCGCGCGCATGGTCCGCAACATCGAGACCGAGGCCAAGGAGAACGCGGGCAAGAAGGCCAAGGAGATCCTCTCCCTGGCCATCCAGCGCTACGCCGGGGACTACATCTCCGAGCAGACCGTCACCTCCGTGCCCCTGCCGAGCGAGGAGATGAAGGGCCGCATCATCGGCCGCGAGGGCCGCAACATCCGCGCGCTGGAGGCTGCCA
>JANXYI010000152.1 GCA_025350085.1 Deltaproteobacteria bacterium | reverse complement strand
GCAGGCGCACGGCATCCGGCTCCTGGCGGGCCGTGGCCGCCACCCCGCCCTGGCCGGGCTTGCGCCGGTCCAGCTCCTCCTGGATGATGGCTGCGCTGAGCGGGATGCCCGGGGGACAGCCGTCCAGCACGCCGCCCACGGCCACGCCGTGGGATTCACCGAAACTGGTCAGCCGGAACAGGGTGCCAAAGGTGTTGCCGCTCATCAGGTACCGTCCTTAGGTATTGAAGCGGGCGTCAGCCGCCCAGAAATTCCATGCAGGCCAAGGTCCCGGCCTCGAAATCCGCGCCGCCGGTGAGCTCCAGGGCCGGGACGCCATAAAGCGCCTCCAGGCACTGCTCGGGGGTCAGCCGCGCGCCCGCGCCCAGGGCCTGGGGCAGGTAGAACACGCCCGGCTCCTTGCGCAGGGCCTGCAGCAGATCGCGCCGCTCCTCAAGGTCCACCCGCCGGGCGAGGAGCGGCCCGCCCCCGTGCTTCCAGTTCAGCACCACCACCCCGGAGAGCGGCGCAGCCAGCCGGAATTGGCCAGGCCCAAAGCAAGCGTCGATGGGCGCGTCGAACTTGTCCTCCACCGCGCGCAAGGCCTCGGGCGTAAGTCCGGCGTAGGCGCGCCGGGCGGCCTCAGGCAATGCGCCAGCCAGATGCCGGGCCAGGGCCGGGTTGCCCAGCGCCGTGCCGGGGTTCAGGCGCGGGTGCTTGGGGATGCCGTGCAGCACCGGCCCGCGTCCCGGTCCGGCGGGTTCCACAAGCACCCGGTCGTTGCTCAGAAAATCCAGGCCAGCCGCCAGCAGGTGCAGGGCCAGGGTGGACTTGCCCATGCCCGCGAACCCGCACAGGGCCAGGGCCTTGTCCCCTTTAGCCACCCCGGCCGCGTGGCCGAGCATCCAGCCCGCGGCCAGGCGGCGCTCCATGTACCGCGCGCAGAGGAAATTCACCAGCTGGTTGCGGTTGGCTGCGCAGGGCCCGACGGCGATGTTCCAGCCCTGGCCAAAGAGAAAGAGCATGCCTGTGGCCTGCTTGCGCACCAGACGCCCGCCCGGCACCTCGGCAAAGCGCTCCTTGTCCGGCCGCTTGCCCGGGGCAGGGGGCCTGGCCGCGAGCGCCACGGGCGGCTCCTCCACGGGCCCGTCGAGGGCGAAAAATTCCAGGTCCGCGGGACCGGTATCCGTGGCCTGGGCAAAGGCTTCGAAATACCCGCGCAGGTCGTCGACCACGGCAGCGGAATTGCTGCGCACGCGCAGGCGCAGCTCCTCCAGGCAAAGCGTGAGCGCATGGCGCGCCGGATACCGCGCAACCAGGCCCTGGGCCAGCTTTGCCAGGCTCAAAGCGCTCATGCCCGGCCCCTAGGTGAACAGCACGGGCCTGGGCAGGCGGTAGTCCTCCCAGGGTTTGCCGCCTGCCCGATGCCCGGCCAGCCCCTCCATGAGGTAGTGGGCGCGCAGGGACATCTCCCGGGCAAAGTCGTAGTTCAATTCGAACCGCGTGGACGTGAACAGGGAGCGCGTGAGCCCGAGCGCCAGCCGGGCCTGCCAGGTCGTGTCGCCGATGTCGTCGGCAAAGACCAGCGCATGCTCGAAGAACGAGGCGATCATGTGGTTGATGCGGCCGCGCAGGGCAGGCTCGAAGATGGGCATGCGGAAGAAGGACACCAGGAACACGCTGACGTCCTCCAGCCAGTCGCCGCGGTGCGAGCGGTGCAGGTCCACGTAGTGCACGCGCGGGGCCGCATGGTCGTAGACGATGTTGTTGGCGTTGAAATCCCCGTGCAGCAGCACGCTCATGGGCGCGGCCAGCCCGGCCTCGATCTCCCGGCAGGCCTGGAAAAGCTCCTCGGTGCCGGGCAGGACCACCTGGCCCAGGCGGCGCGGCTTGCGAAAGAAGTCCGGGTGCACGTGACGCACGGCAGAGAGCCGCCCGTCGAGCTGGTCCATGAAGCCCGCGGACACCTCGCCGCGCTCCAGGGTGGCGCGCCAGATGTCGGCCACGGTCTGCTCGAAGACGAAGATGGCGTCCTCCAGCACATCGGGCTCGGCCGTGAGCACCACCTCGTTCCAGGTGCAGCCAGCCAGAAACTCCACGAGCATGGAGGCGTTCTCCTCGTCCTCGTGGTAGCTGAAGATGCGCGGGCCCGTGCCGGGCGAGACGCGCGCCCAGAGCTCGAGGTTCTCGCGCTCGCGGCGCATCTTCTTCTGGTTGCCCTCCTTGAAGATGCCGCTCTGGGCCGGGTCCGGGGCCGCGTCCCGGGAGCTGACCCGGCCGATGCGGCAGCCCGAGCGCGTGCCCCAGATAGAGCGGAAGTCGATGTCCCCGACGTCGCCCTCAAAGCCGCTCTGCGAGAGGTTCTGCTGCAGGGCCTGGAACTGTTCGATCTTGATCTTCTCGCCGATGACCGAGAACAGCAGCGCCTCGCCGATGTTGAGCAGCGAATCGCCGATGCGCTCCAGGTAGCGGAAGATGAAGATGACCGTGATGCAGTTCTCCACCTCGCGGCCGCGCCGAAGCTCGTCCATGAGCTGGTCGAAGGTGTCCTTGTACAGCCGGTCCAGCTCGAACTCCGCGCGGCAGATGCCGAGCGCCCCGGCCACCTCGGCCCGGGAGCGCACCTCCAGGATGCGCGAGAGGCTCTCCTCGATGATGTCGAACAGCGGGCCCGGGGCATGCCGCGTGAGCAGGGCCTTGTCGTGCAGGTAGCGCATCTGCCCGGCAATGTTCACGCAGTAGTCGGAGATGCGCTCCAGGTTGCCGGAGATGATCTGTAGGCCCCGCAGGCGGTCGATGTCGCGCTTGGACAGCCCGCGCGCCGAGTGGATCTTGGAGAAGCAGGCCTCCTCCACGATATTCTTCAGGTTGTCGACGTAGTCGTCGCGCGAGACGATCTGATCGTAGCCCGCGTGGGTCGGCGCGGCCACGAAGGCGCGGGTCTCGCTCACATGGCTGGTCACCTCCAGCACCAGGAAGCGGAAATTCTCCTCAAGTCCCTCCAGGGCGATCATCTTCGCCTAGGCCTTGATGCTCAGCGTCTCAGCGGTCTTGGGGGCCTCTTCGTCCGGGCACTTCCAGCTGATGGCCAGCGACAGGCGCCCCTCGCCGCTGCGGCGGCGCGCCTTGACCGTGAAATTGAGGAGCCCCGAAGGCTCCAGCACGAACTCCTCGGCCCCGGTGGCCACCACAAGCCGACCCTTGCCCAGGCCCTCCATGACGGCCTCCAGGTACTTGCGGATGCTCAAGGCGTCCTGCACGGATTCGAAGACAAAACGCTGATCATGGCCCATGAAATCCTCCTGAAGCGCTACCCGTCCAGGCGCGCCGTATATTCCTCGATGACGCGCACCCGGTCCATGTCCGCCACGATGAGCTTCTTGCCGATGGAGAGGTCGTCCCAGGCCGGTTGCAGGCCGATCTCGCGCCGAGTCTTGCTCGAGTTGCCGCTCGCCGCGGGCAGCGTCTTCTCGCCCATGTGCGTGTCGTCGCCCATGAACACGAGCATGCGCCGCTCGCCCGCAGCCTTGTGCCGGTTCTTCTCGTGCAGCACGTTGATGAGAAATTCCGTGTAGCGCTGGGACTGCGGGTTCCAGACCTCGTAGCCGTCCACGTCGTATTCGGCCAGCAGGATGGGCCAGAACTGCTCCGGGTGCGGGATGACCACCCCGCCGCCAAGCCCCCGCGCCTCCTCGATGAACTCCGTGGTGCGGTAGAAGTAGGTCAGCGGGAACTGGGCCTTGACCAGCTGCTTCACGGCCCGGAGCAGGACCTGCACGCGGTTCACCGTGCGCTCGCCCAGTTCCGGCCGGAAGCCGTCCACGAAATTGCGCACCAGCTTGTTCTTGAAGGCGTCCTGCGGGAGCGCGCCCTCGTTTCTCTCCAGCAGGGCCGAGAGCTTGCGGCAGAGGATGCGCGCCAGGGCCACCAGCTCCTCTTCCGAGCCTGTCTCGCGCGCGGCCGCGGCGAGCAGGGCGTCGTCCTCTCCGGTGACGGCGCGCAGGTAGTCGAAGAGCTGCGTGGAGCGGTAGCTCAGGGTGTGCGCCAGCATGCTCCTCAGCACCCCGGCGTCCTTCAGGCGCTCGGTGCGGAAGTGGAGCAATATCTGGACCTTCTGGTTGAACCCGCGCGAGTAGCAGTCGGCCTCGACCCCGGTGTACGGCCCGTATTCCAGGAGCTCGTTGTGCTGGGTGGGAATGATCAGGCTCGTGCGCATGGCCGGATACATGGCCTCGATGCGGGTCCGGATGAGCTCCATGGGCACGAACTCCGGGTGCCAGTGCACGGCCAGCACCGCCTCCTGGGTCGGCTGGACCACGGCGGGCGTCGCGATGCGGGAGCGCGCCGCCTCGTCCAGGCGCGTGTCCGTGATGGCCGCAAAGAGCCGCTCGTCAGCCTCGGTGAGCTCCGGGCACAGGTCGTGGACCGCGGCGTGTGTGCAGCCGTGCCCGCCGCTTTCGTCTCGGTGCATTACGGACGCTCCTTTTGGCGGAACTGCGCGTGGCAGGCCGATTTGCGCCGGGCCAGGCGCTCCAGCACCGAAGCCAGGGCGCCCACGTCGCGCGCGGAAAAGGCCCGTCTCAGGGCCTGGCAGTCGTCCAGAAATGCCGTGTTGGCCTGGGCCATCTCCGTGAGGGCCGCGCCGCTCACCGGCTGATCGCCCCGGGCCATGGCCTCGGCCAGGCCAAGAAAACTCTCCAGGGTCTCGGCCTGCGGCATCCGGCCCGCCTCGACCGCGGCCCGCAGAGCCTTGAAGTCGGCCCCCATGGCCTTCTTGAGCTGGCTGTACTTCTCGCGGCCCGCCTGGGCCTTGCCCCCGGCCTGGTCCTTGGCCCTGGCCTTGACGTGATGCGCCTTCTCGGGCCGGGATCCGCGCTCGCCCTTGGCCTTGAGCTTCACGCAGAGCCCGGCGTCGCGGCGCTCGGCCACCAGCAACAGCTCGTGCAGGCCGCCGGGCAAAAGCCCGTCGAGCAGGCCTTCGGCCGCGCCAGTCTCCAGCGCCTGCGCCAGCTCCCGCAGGAACTCCGGCAGGCCGACTGCATCCAGCTCACGCTCGGTCTTCCACGACCCCATGGCTGCCTCCTGTGCTGCGGCCTCCGACCCTTGCCATGCTACGGGATTCGCCTGGCCCTGGCAACGCCGCCAGCCGCGCCTTCCTGGCGCCCTTCCTGGCGGCCCTCCATACGATTAATCTCAATCATGGCCTCATCCACCAGGGCCTCCAGGGGCGCATCCGCGCGCAGCACCACCCGCGCGCAGCCGAGGTACAGCCCCTCGCGCTCGGCCAGCACCTGACGCACCTCGTCGGCGATGCTCTGGCCCGTGAGGCTGGGCCGCTGGGCGTTCTCCGGGTTGCGTTCCAGGCGCTCGGCCAGCAGCTCGGCCGGGGCCTTGAGGTAGAACACCCGGCCCCTGGCCAGCAGCTCGCGGTTCTCCTCGCGCAGCACCATGCCGCCGCCGCAGGACACCACCTGGCCGGTGAACACCGCCACCTCGGACAGGACCAGGGCCTCCTCCTCGCGAAAGGCCTCCCAGCCGCCCGCAGCCACGAGCTCGGCCACGGTCTTGCCCGTGCGCAGGCGGATGCGCTGGTCCGTGTCCACAAAGGGCCGCTTCAGTTTCGCCGCCAGCCTGCGGCCGAGCGTGGTCTTGCCGCAGGCCCGCGCGCCGATGAGATAGATG
>JANXYI010000105.1 GCA_025350085.1 Deltaproteobacteria bacterium | reverse complement strand
CTCGGCGGGGACCGCCGAGAAATCCGCAGCCAAATGGGGATTCCAAAGGGCCTCAGGCCCTTTGGCGGGGTCCAGGGGCAACGCCCCTGGCCAGATTAAAATTTTGCCAGTAATTTAGAACCTTGGAGATACCCAAATGCGCCTGTCCAAAAGTTATGTCCCGACCCTGAAGGAAGTCCCGGCCGAGGCCGAGGTGGTCAGCCACCGGCTGCTGTTGCGCGCCGGGTTCATCCGCAAGCTCACCGCGGGCATCTACACCTACCTGCCGCTGGGGCTGAAGACCCTGAACAAGGTGGCGGACATCGTGCGCGAAGAGATGGACCGCGCGGGCGCGCAGGAGATCCTGATGCCCATGGTGCAGCCCGGCGACCTCTGGCGCGAGACCGGGCGCTGGGACTTCTACGGCAAGGAGCTCTTGCGCCTGCGCGACCGCCACGACCGCGAGTACTGCCTCGGACCCACGCACGAGGAAGTGGTGACCGACCTGGTGCGCGGCGAGGTGCGCTCGTATCGCCAGCTGCCGCTGAACCTGTACCAGATCCAGACCAAGTTCCGCGACGAGATCCGCCCGCGTTTCGGGCTCATGCGCGGCCGGGAGTTCGTCATGAAGGACGCCTACTCCTTTGACCGCGACGAGGCCGGGGCCGACGCCAGCTACCGCGCCATGTACGACGCCTACAAGGCCATCTTCCGCCGCCTGGGCCTGGAGTTCCGGCCCGTGGAGGCCGACACCGGCTCCATCGGCGGCAGCTTCAGCCACGAGTTCATGGTCCTGGCCGACACCGGCGAGGACACCATCGCCGTGTGCCAGGCCTGCGATTACGCGGCCAACCTGGAGAAGGCCGAGGTGGTGGCGCCGGTGGACAAGTGCAACTGCGGCGGCGACTGCGGCCCGGCCGTGGCCATCCCCACCCCGGGCATGCACACGGTGGAGGAGGTCTGCGCGTATCTGGAGATCGAGCCCGACACGCTGGTCAAGACGCTGCTCTTTGACGTGGACGGCGCGCCTGTTGCGGGCCTCGTTCGCGGCGACCGCGAGCTGAACGAGATCAAGCTCAAGAACCACCTGCACGCCACCGAGGTCAAGCTGGCCACCCCGGAGCAGGTCGTGGCCTGGACCAATGCCCCCGTGGGCTTTGCCGGGCCTGTCGGATTACAGGGGGGCCTGAAGGGCGTGCGCATCATCGCCGACCGCGAGCTGGACTTTGACTGCGGCTGGGTGGTGGGCGCCAACAAGGCCGACCAGCACCTGAAGAGCGTGGATCTGCGCCGCGATGCCGTGATCGAGGCCTACACGGATCTGCGCAACATCACTGCGGGCGACAAATGCCCGCGCTGCGGCGGGGCCATCGAGCTCCGGCGCGGCATCGAGGTCGGCCACGTGTTCAAGCTGGGCCTCAAGTACTCCCAGGCCATGAACGCCGTGTTCCTGGACGAGAACGGCAAGGAACAGGTCATGGTCATGGGCTGCTACGGCATCGGCGTGTCGCGCATCGTGGCCTCGGCCATCGAGCAGAACCTCGACGCAGACGGCATCAAGTTCCCGCCGTCCATCGCGCCCTTTGAGGTGGCGCTGCTCTCCCTCGGCGGCAAGGAGCCCGAGGTCATAGAGGCCGCGGACAAGCTTTATGCCGAGCTGATCGGCCAGGGCATCGAGGTGCTCTACGACGACCGCGACGAGCGGCCGGGCGTGAAGTTCAAGGACGCCGACCTCATGGGCATGCCCATGCAGCTGGTGCTGGGCGGCAAGGGCCTGAAAAACGGCATCATCGAGGCCAAGGACCGCCGCACGGGCGAGAAGCGCGAACTCAAGCTGGCCTCCTTTGCGGGCGAATTCGCCGACTGGCGGCGCAGCGTGCGCCAGGGCTGGGGCCTGGGCATCGACTAGCCCGGCCGCAAGGGGCAGCGAAAGTATGATGCGCGCACGGGACTTCCTTTCCCGGCTTTTGGGCCTCGTGCTTGTGGCTTTGCTGCTGGCGGCCTGCGCGCAGGCTCCCAAGCCCAGGCCCGTGCTCTCGCCCGAGGCCAAGAAAGAGGTGCAGGTCCAGCTGGAGTTCGCTGCAGAGTCCTTCTATGAGCGGCTGGACCGGCTGAACGCCGTCGGCTACCGGCTCATCACTGCCAACGAGCCGCTCTGCCACCAGCGCGGCCGGGTGCGCAAGAGCCTTGGCCTGACCGCAGACTACTTCAACAAGCGCGACCACAAGGACTGGACGCCCTCGCTGTGCAAGATGTGGGGGGTGGACGAGAACACCATCGTGGTCATCGGCCTCATCGAGGGCGGTCCCGCGGCCAAGGCCGGGGTCCAGCGGGGCGATGTCATCCAGGCTGTCAGCGGGCGGGTCTATGACCTCTCCGGCAAGCGGGTGCTCGTGACCCGGCAGATGGACGAGCTGGCCGCCAAGGGGCCGGTGACCCTGAAGTTGCTGCGCGCGGGCAATCCCGTGTCCGTGACCATCCCGACAGCCACGGACGTCTGCGACTCGAGCTTCGCCGTCCTAATGGGGGACAGCGTGAACGCCTTTGCCGACGGGAAGAACGTCTTCGCCAGCTACGGGATAATGAATCTCTTCCCCAAGGATGAGGACCTGGCCGTGGTGCTGGGGCACGAACTGGCCCACAACATCCTCGGGCACGTGCGCAAGGACGGCAACGGCAAAAACGTGCCCTCCACCCCGGAGAAGGAGACCGACGCTGACGCCGTGGGCCTGTATTTCGCGGCCCGGGCCGGGTTCGACATCACGAACGCCCCGAGCGTCTGGCGGCGCATGGCGGCCCAGAATCCGGCGCACATCCGCGGCGGGGCGGTGCATCCGTCCTCGGCCTCGCGCTTTGTGGACCTGGAGGCGGTCAAGAACGAGATCCTGCAGCGCCAGGCCGCCGGGCTGCCGCTCATCCCCAGGCCGCGGGTCGTGCCCGGGGAGTAACAGGGGCTGCCGCCTGCCCCGGGATCAGGACTGCACGCGCATGCGCCCCAGGATCTCATGCGCCACCATGGGCGCGGTCTCGGGCAGGGCATTGGACTCCAGGGCCTCCATCAGGGCCGCCAGCAGGTCCTCGTAGCCGCTCTCCTTCTGGTTGTGGAAGACGTGGTGGAGTTCCTTGCGCAGGACCACGGACTCCGTGCCCTTGTCGACCAAGGTCTGGAGAAGCAACGGCCAGGCCTTTGTGCCAAAGGCGTTCAGCCCGACCGCGGCCAGCCAGACCACGTCTGAATCGCGGTCCGCGAGGGCGGCTAACAACGCCGGGATCGCCCGGACATCATGCATCGCGCCAAGGGCCTTGGCCGCTTCCCAGCGGACCTGGTCGGATTTGGAATGCTCCAGGGCCTCCGCGAGCGGCAGCACGGCCGACGCGCCCATGGCCATCAGCGCCTTCCTGGCGCCCTGGCGCAGCATGCCGTCCTTGTTGCTGAGGGTTTCCATAAGGGATTCCAATGTGTTGCCTGCATCTGTGGGCGTGCTCATTGTCTTGCCTCCAAAGGGTTTGGCGCGTCGGGCGGACAGGCGCATAACGCGGGTCTTGGCCGGACTCTACCAGTTTTGCCGGAAAAGAGGCAATGCATATTTGCGCGTTGCCGCAAAATGCCCGGAGGCATCCGAGAGCATCCTGCGCGTGCAGTCGCCCGCCCGCGTCCTGCTTGGACAGCCGGGGCAATTCCGGGTATAGCTTGCGGCCATGTCGCACATCCTCTCCGTCACCGATCTCACCCAGGCCCTCAAGGACGTGCTGGAGGCCGAGTTCCCCTTTGTCTGGGTGCGCGGTCAGGTGACCAACCTCGCCCGCCCGGCCTCCGGGCATCTCTATTTCACCCTGTCCGACGCGGGCGCGGCGCTCCCGGTGGTCTGGTTCCGGAACAGCCAGGGCCGCGGCAGCCCGGCCAGGGGCGCATCTGGTGACGAGAAGCCCGGCGCGGAAAAATCGGAACGGATCGACCCGCTCACCGGCGAGGTGCTGGAGCCAGGCCCAGGCGTGGCCGCGGAGCTGTCCGACGGCCAGGAGGTGCTGGTGGCAGGCCGGGTCACGGTCTACGCGGCGCGCGGGGCGTACCAGCTGGTGGCCGAGCTGGTGCAGCCAAGCGGCGTCTCGGACCTGGCCCTGGCCTTTGAGGCCCTCAAGCGCAAATTGGGCGATCAAGGTTACTTTGACGACGCGCGCAAAAAAGAAATTCCGCAGAGCCCGGCTCGCGTTGCGCTCATCACCTCGCCCCAGGGCGCGGCGGTGCGCGACTTTTTGCGCCTGGCCGAGGCGCGCGGCACGGGTGTGCAGATACGGATATTTCCGACGCTGGTGCAGGGCGAGGCCGCCCCGGCGCAGATCGCGGGGGCGCTTGATGCGGTCAACGCCGAGGGCTGGGCCGAGGTTGTCGCGTTGATCCGGGGCGGCGGCAGCCTGGAGGACCTCTGGGCCTTTAACACGGAAATGGTGGCCCAGGCCATCTTCCGTTCGCAGATCCCCGTGGTCACGGGCGTGGGCCACGAGCCGGACACGACCATCGCCGACTATGTGGCGGACCAGCGTTTTTCCACGCCTTCGGCCGTGGCCTCCGGGCTTTGGCCCCTGCGCGCGGACCTCATGCAGCTGGTGGACGGCCTGGAGGCCGACCTGCGGCGGGGCATGGCCGCGCTGCTGGAGCGCAAGGCGGCAGAACTCGCGGAATTGCGGCGCGGTCTGGCCTGGCTCTCGCCGGGTAAGCGGCTTGCGCGTCTGGACCAGGCCTGGTCCGACGCCTCGGGGCGGCTTCTGTCCGCAGGCGGCCGGATGCTCGACCTGCGCCGGGAGCGCCTGGCCGTGGCCGTGCGCGATCTTTCCCGCGCCTTTGGCCCTGCGTCCGTGGCTGCGCAACAGGTGCAGGTGCAGGCCCTCACCGAACGCGCCAGCCTGGCCGCGAGCCTGGCCCTTACTTCAGCCGAGCGCCAGCTGGAGCTCTCCGCCGCGCGGCTGGCCGGGCTTGATCCCGAGGGGCCGCTGGCGCGCGGGTACAGCCTGGTGCGCATCGAGCGCACGGGCCGCTTCCTACGCTCCGCCGCGGAGGTCGTCCCGGGCGATCGCCTGGGCGTGCGCACGGCCCATGGCGAGGTGGCGGCCGTGGTGGCGGAAACAAAGGGGGATACGGCCTAATGCGTCGAATGTTTCTGGTGCTGCTGGCGCTCTGCCTGCTGCCCGTTCCGGTCCTGGCGGCCAGGGCCAAGGCTGTTGCGAAATTGTCTGCCCAGGCTGCGGCCAAGGCCGGGCCGGAGCTGGTGTGTCCGGACTCCACGGGCCTGGGCGAGCCGTTCCTGGTGCGCCTGCGTGCGTCCCGGCCCCTGACCGGGCTCACCGTGACCTGGCTGGAGCGCACTCTGCGGCTTTCGGGCCGGCCGGTTGCCGCTGGAGCTGCTGGCCCCGGCGGCTGGGAGGCCGTGGTGCTCCTGGGCACGGACGTGGGCAACACCGCGACCGGCCGCCACGAGCTGGTGCTGAACATCGACAGCAAATCGGGCGGCAAATCGGGCGGCAAGCCTAGCCGTGTGCTGCGCCAAGGCATTGTGGTGCAGCCGGTGAAGCGCCCGGTGGAGAGCCTGACCCTGGACCCGGACATGGTCACCCCGCCGGCGGACGCCCTGCCGCGCATCCAGGCCGAG
>JANXYI010000079.1 GCA_025350085.1 Deltaproteobacteria bacterium | reverse complement strand
CAAGGGGCGCTGCCCCTTGACCCCGCCAAAGGGCCTGAGGCCCTCTGGACTCACCATTTGGCTGCTGGTTCTGCGGCGGGAAACGCCGCAGAACCAGCAGCGGACAAATGAGGGGGACCGGGGGGAATCATTCCCCCCGGCGGGGTGCAGGGGCGGAGCCCCTGGTTACGCTAAAAGTAGGCCACGCCGGCCTTGAGGTCGGCCTCGCGGATGGTGACGGTGCTGGCGTCGAGGGTACGGGCCAGGGGCGAGGGGTTACAGCCGCCCTTGATCTCCATGACCTTGTTGGAATGGAAGCGCTGGCCGCAGTTGTTGCACTTCAGGTACTCGCCGTCCTGGGAGTTGCCCTTCTTTTCGCGGAAGCAGACGTCGCAGGCGTTGAGCGCGGTGCGTATGGTGCCGTCCTTGCTCTTGAGCACGAGGAACTGCACGTCCTTGCCGCCCGTCTTGAAGGTGTAGAAGTGGGCTTTGCCGTCGGAGATTTCGGCCACAGGCACCTTGATGACCCCGGCCTGGGCCTTGACCTCGGCGGGTCCGCCGAAAAGGCTGAAGGCATGGGCGTGCGACAGGGCGGAGAAGAGCAGCAATGCCAGGGCGGTGAGCGCGGCCAGGATCACGAGGTGCCCGGGCACGGTGTGCGGGGCTTCGGCGGCAATGGCGCGCAGGGGTGGGCGGCGGCGTTCTGTGGGGAGGCGGTGCGGCATTGGGGGCGGCTCCTTTGGGGGTGACGGGAAGGGCCGGGAACGGAGGTGGAAGAGCAAACCCTCCGTTCCCGGCGGTGCAAACCCTCTCTGCACGGACCAAGGAGAGGCAAGGTCCGTGCCAGGATGGAAAATGGTGACGGGCCGTGGTTTTGTCAAGACGCGCCAGTTTGGGCCAGGGCAATAAGCGCAAGGCCTTGCACAAGCACGGACGCGATTTTGCACAAATTCCGGGGCCCTGGGGACACGTGCAAAGGCCGCAGAGGCACCCGGTTTCTCGGCAAAACGGCTTGACGTTTCGGGGGGAGTCTGGAATAGAAGCCGTGGGGCATTGTTCGCATTTTCACAATAACCGCGCGGGCGTTCAGTCGGCTGCCTTCCAGGGGAAGGGGCCAGACGGTCGTCCTCTTTTCCGGTCAATAACGGGGTGCTTAATGGGGCTTGAGCAACGGATAGCGGAGCGCTCGGGGGAACTGGCCGAGAAATGGGCCGACCTCGTCCTGGGCACCTATCCGCCCGAGACCCAGGCGGTCTGGAAGTCCAACCGCGAGCGCTTCTCCAACCCCGTGGGCCACGCCATCCTCAGCACCACCTCGGAGCTCATCCCCCTGCTTCTGGCCTGGAACGACGCCGACGCCGTTGCGGGCTCCCTGGGACAGTTGGTGAAAATCCGCGCCGTGCAGGACTTTGCGCCCAGCCAGGCGCTGTCCTTCATCTTTCTTTTGAAGAAGCTGCTGCGCCAGGAGTTCACCAGGGAGCTGTCCGCCCAGGGCGCCCTGGAGGAGCTGCTCAGCTTTGAGACCCGGGTGGACAACCTGGCGGTCATCGCCTTTGACCTCTACGTGGCTGCGCGCGACCAGGTGCAGCGCATGCGCGTGGAAGAGGTCAAGCGGGCGCATGTGAACATCGTGCGCCGGGCGAACCTGATGCACAAGGACGTTGCGGCTGAACAAGCCGAGTGATTTCTCATGTCGGGCGCGGAACCGGTTCCCTCGGGCGCCGGGTCGGCCAAACAACAAGCGAGGTGACGGCAGATGAAAGCGATCTATTCACTCATTCTGGTCCTGGCCCTGGTGGTGCTCGCCACGCTGGGCGCGGGCGCGGCAAAGATGCAGACCATCTTCGCGTACTGCGTTCCCGGCACGGCGTTTGTCATCTTCGTGGTCGGGTTCGTGGCCAAGGTCATCGGCTGGGCCAAGCGCCCGGTGCCCTTCCGCATCCCCACCACAGGCGGCCAGCAGCAGACGCTGGACTGGATTCCGCAGAACAAGTGGGACAACCCCTCCACCGGCCCCCAGACGGCCATGCGCATGTTCCTTGAGATCGTGACCTTCCGGTCGCTCTTCCGGAACACAAAGGTGCTGCTCAAGCACGACGACGGCAAGAACCCCATCGTGGCCTACGTCTCGGCCAAGTGGCTGTGGCTCTTCGCCATCCTGTTCCACTACAGCTTTCTGATCATCGTCATCCGCCACATGCGCCTGTTCCTCCAGCCCGTTCCGAAGTTCATCCTGGGCGTGGAGTTCGTGGACAGCGTACTGCAGATTTACACCCCCATCGTCTACCAGACCGACCTGCTCATCCTGGCCGGCGCGGGCTTCCTGCTGGCGCGGCGCCTCTACGACGCCAAGCTGCGCTACATCTCGCTCGTGAACGACTACTTCCCGCTGTTTTTAATCCTGTCCATTGCGCTGTCGGGCATGTACATGCGCTACATCGCCAAGGTCGACGTCATGGCCATCAAGGACGTGGTCATGGGCCTCACCACCTTCACGTTCAAGGTCCCCAAGGGCGTCGACACCAGCTTCTACGTCCATGTCTTTTTGGTGAGCACCCTGCTCGCCTACTTCCCCTTCAGCAAGCTGATGCATCTGGCCGGTGTGTTCCTCTCGCCCACGCGCAACCTGCCGAACGACACCCGCATGCACCATCACGAGAACCCGTGGAACGATCCCTCCATCAAGCCCCACAGCTACGAGGCCTACGAGGATGACTTCCGCGAGCCCATGTTCGAGGCCGGACTGCCCCTGGACAAGAACCCGGAGGAAGCCGCCTAGACAGGCGCTTGGCACCACGGGCGACTTAGCACCAAACTTTTTCCGTGAGGAGAAGACATGGCGAAGATAATCAAACCCGATGAAATGATCAGGAGCATCAACTACACCCCGCCGGCCACCGACTGGATGGAGACGCCCAACGACCTCTCGCCCGGGCGCTTTGCCTACCCGGCCAAAGAGGACAAGGTCGCCTACCTCCAGCACGAGATGCCGCATGTGTTCGGCAACCCGCGCGTGTGGAACCCCTCCGAGGCCGACTGGAAGCTGCCCGCGAACTGGAAGGAAATCGTCATGAACGGCTTCCGCGAGCGCCTGGACAAGTACCGCTCGCTCAAGCTGTTCATGGACATCTGTGTGCGTTGCGGCGCCTGCGCCGACAAGTGCCACTTCTTCATCGGCGGCGGCGACCCCAAGAACATGCCGGTGCTGCGCGCCGAGCTCATGCGCTCCATCTACCGCGGCGAGTTCACCCTGGCCGGCAAGATACTGGGCAAG
>JANXYI010000020.1 GCA_025350085.1 Deltaproteobacteria bacterium | reverse complement strand
CTGGTTCGAGGGAACCTCAATCACCGGCCCCGGCGATACAGGCGTCGAGGCCATCTTCAACACCGGCATGACCGGGTACCAGGAGATCCTGACCGACCCCTCCTACGTGGGCCAGATGGTCTGCATGACCTATCCGCTCATCGGCAACTACGGGGTCAACCCCCGCGACGTGGAGTCGCACAAGATCGGCGCAGAGGCGCTCATCGTCAAGGAATGCTGCAAGGAGCCCTCCAACTGGCAGGCCACCCAGTCCCTGCCGGACTATTTGCGCGCCGCCGGGGTCATGGGCATCGAGGGCATCGACACCCGCGCGCTCACCCGGCACCTGCGCATCCATGGCGCCATGCGCGGGGTCATCTCCACCACGGGCAGCGTCGAGGCCCTGGTTGAGAAGGCCAAGTCCCTGCCCAGCATGGAAGGCCTGAACCTGGCCGACCGCGTCAGCGCCAAGAACCCGTACCTCTGGACCGGCACCACCACGAAGGACGTGGACCTGGCCCAGGGCTTTTCCTGGTCCGGCACAGGCCCCAGGCTCGTGGTCTACGACTTCGGCATAAAGTGGAACATCCTGCGCCTGCTGGCGGCCGAAGGCTTCGACCTGCTCGTGGTGCCCTCGACCTTCACCCACGAACAGGTGAGCGAGTTCTCCCCGGACGCCGTGTTTCTGTCCAACGGCCCCGGCGACCCGGCCGTGGTCACCAGCGCCATCGAGGCCACCAGGGTCTTTGCGGACAAGTACCCGGTGGCCGGCATCTGCCTGGGACACCAGCTCATGGGCCTGGCGCTGGGCGGCACCACCTTCAAGCTCAAGTTCGGCCACCACGGCTGCAACAACCCGGTGCTGGACGTGGAGTCCGGCAAGATCGAGATCTCGTCCCAGAACCACGGCTTCTGCGTGGACATCGACCACCTGCCCGGGCTCAAGGTGACCCACCGCAACCTGAACGACCAGACGCTGGAAGGCTTCGCCCACCGCGAGAAGCCGCTCATCGCCATCCAGTTCCACCCCGAGGCCGCGCCAGGACCGCACGACAGCGCCTATTTCTTCCGGCGCTTCCGCGATCTGGTGCGCCAGGCGACCGGCAAATAAACCCGGCAAATAAAACGGCCAACAGCCTCTCAACCACGAGGAGCGCAGCATGTCCGGAGAACTCACCAAGGCCCGCCAGAGGCTCACGAGCATCAACTCCAGCCTCAAGCAGGGCAAGTACATGTCTGCGGCCCAGGCGCTCAACGACGCCATCGTCATCATGCTCTCGGCCCCGCTGATGAAGAGCGAGCGCGACGAGTTCGTCAACATGCTCAATGATGCGGTCTACTCCCTGACCAACAGCAAGGAGCTGCGCAAGGTCTTTCCCCTGGTCCTGGAGTACACCCCGGGCGAGGAGAAGAAGCTCCTGGAGCAGCTGGCCGAGATGCGCAAGGTCCTCCAGGAGGACGTCAACGAGGGCGCCCAGAAGGACCTCGCGGCCCTGGAAGTCAACAGACAGACGGAGCTGGACCGCGGCCAGAAGCACCTGGAACAGCAGGAGTTCGACCAGGCCAAGCTGGTCTTCGACAAGCTGACCAGCGAATACGCGGGCGACGCCGAGCTCAAGGCCGAGGTGGCCGAACGCTACCAGAAGGCCGGGCTGAACGAGGAGGCCGTGGGCTACTTAAGCGCGGCCATCACCGAGTCCCCGGACTCCCTGCACCTGTACAACCGCATCGGCATCGTGCTGCGCAAGATGCGCGACTTCGACTCCGCCGAGAACTACTACAAGAAGGCGCTGGAGATGACCCAGGCCGACGAGTACCTGTTCTTCAACCTAGGAAGGCTGTATTACGACTGGCAGCGCTGGGACAAGACGGCCGAGGCCGCGCAACGCGCCGTGGGCCTGAATCCGAATTTCGTGGAGGCCAAGAAGCTCCTGGCCTTTGCCCAGAAGAAGATGGCCGGGGCCTAACCGCCCTCCCGCTCCTCAGGCGAGGAGGCCTTGTGCGCCACGCCAGCCCCGACTCCGACAGCCCCTCACGCGCCCGCGCAACGGACGTTCTCAAACCCGACAGCCTCGACACCGACGTTTTGGTGCTGGGCGCTGGCCTGGCAGGCATGCGCGCCGCCATTACCGCCCGGCTCACTGACCCAAGCCTGCGCGTGACCCTGGTCGCCATGCTGGTCGTGCCGGC
>JANXYI010000007.1 GCA_025350085.1 Deltaproteobacteria bacterium | reverse complement strand
CCGAGCTGGCGCGCCTGATCCGCGAGACCCACCAGCAGGCCCTGAACCTGGCCCACAGGGACTGCCCCGGGTGCGCCTTCCGCCTGCTGGCCGTGATCCACACCCCGCCGCTCAGCACCAGCCTGGACCGCACCACGAGCGGCGCCCACGTGGGCAGCCCGGGCGTACGCGCCTTCATCGAGGAGGCCCGGCCCGACGTGCTCCTCTGCGGGCACATCCACGAGTCCGTGGGCGAGGAGCGCCTGGGCCGCACCCATGCCCTGAACCCCGGCCTGCTGTCCGAGGGCGGGTTCGTGCGCCTGAACCTGGTCAACGGGGAGCTGCGCGCCACCCTGGAGCGGGTCTAGCCACGGTGGCGGCCCAGCTCCAGTGCCTGTTCGTGGGCAAGTGCCGCGAGGCGTCCCTGCGCGAGGCCGCGGACCTCTACGTGTGCAAGCTTTCCCGGCTGGCCCGCTGCGAGGTGGCAGTTCTCAAGGACGCGCCTGCTGCGCTGCCGCCGCCGGAAAAGGCCCTGCGCGAGGGCCGCGACCTGCTGGCCCGGCTGGACCCGAAGCATCTGATCGTGGCCCTCGATGAGCGCGGGGAAATGTGGTCCAGCCGCGAGCTGGCCGCAAAGCTCAAGGCCTGGGAGAATGCGGCGCGCACGCCCTGCTTTCTCGTGGGCGGGGCCTTCGGCCTGTCCGACGAGGTGCGCGAACGCGCGCGCACCAGCGGCGCGCTGTTTTCGCTGGGCCGCATCACCCTGCCGCACGAGCTGGCCCGGGTGGTGCTCCTGGAGCAGCTCTACCGCGCCGCGAGCATCAACAAGGGCCTGCCGTATCATCATGATTGAGCCGCCTTGATTGGGCCGCCTTGACTGACAAGACCGCCAGACCGCCACACACGAGGATACAGACCATGCTGACCTGCGCCGACCTGGACAAGCTCGCCGAGTACTTCGCCTGCGGCGACCTGGAGTTCGACTTCGAGCACGGCGACGAAGAGCGCCGCCAGATGATCTTGGAATTCCTGGAAAAGCTGATGGACTTGGCCGATCAGGCCGACGAACTGGCCACCAAGCTCATCTTCAAGGGCGGGATGCTTCAGCAGCTGGCAGGCCTCAAGGACCAGAAGTAGCGCGTCTTGTCACCTGAGGGGTACGCCCGGCTGGCCTCAAGCGCAAAGCCGCCGCCATACCCGGCCAAGATCGCGGCCAAAGGCGGCGGCTCATTGGAAAGCACCACCAGTCGGCCCCCTCCCTGTCCTGTTGTCGGCGCGAGCAGCTCCGCGGCCAGGGGCAAAAGTTTCGGCCAGGGCAGAAAGGCCCGGCTCACGATCACGTCCGCGCGCGGCCGCAGGCCCAGGCGCTGAAGTTCCGGCTGAACCGCCTCGGCCCGGCCGTGGAACACACGCACCCCAGGCAGGCTGACGGCCTGGCTGCCGGACTGGCCCCCGGCTTGTCGCAGCTCGCCCACGGCCTGGCGCAAGAAAATCGCCCGCTTCTCGCGCACCTCCACCAGCAGGTAGTCGCCAGCCTCCCAGAGCACACGCAACGGCAGGCCCGGCAGGCCCGCGCCAGCGCCCAGGTCAAGGGTCAGCGGCTGCGGAGGCAGCGGCAGCTCCGCCAGAAATTCCGCCAGGTACAGGCTGTCTGCGGCCAGGTCGCGGAACACGTCCGGCCAACCGGCCCGGCCAACGAGGTTCATGGCCCGGTTCCACTTGAGCAGCAGGGTCAGGTAGTGCGCGAGCGCGGCCGCCTGGGCCTTGGCCAGGGCAAAGCCCAGGCGCTTGGCCTCGACAGCCACCTCGCCAGGGGCGGGCGCGTAGGGTTTGGGGGGTTGCTTGGGCGGCTGGGGCATGGGGAGAGTCTACGCGGGGGGGAGGCAGGGAGCAAGGGCTCTGCGTCCCCCTTCCCGCCCTACTTCGCGGCCACGGCCAGGCGCGCGGCCAGGCCCTGGATGTCGTCCAGGTACCCGCGGTGCATGTCCAGGTAGAAGGACAGGGCCCGGGCAAAGTTGCGGCCCACCAACCCGTCCAGGAAGAGCTGGCTGATCTCGCGCTCGCGCATGAGCACGTACTGCGAGAGCAGGAACACCCGGCGCTCCTCCGGCCCCATCTCGCGCAGGAAGCCCGCCATGACCCCGCGGGCGCGCGGCTGGTACATCCAGAAGTACAAGAGATCCAGCGCGTTGACGATGATGATGTTCTCCAGGCCCTTGTGCTCGTAGCTCATGGTCAGCATGAACTGCTTGGGCGACTCGAGCAGGGCCAGGGCGTCTTCCTGGGGGAAGAGCAGCTCCAATTGCTGGAAGGTGTCGAAGATCTGGTTCAGCTTGCCCCGGTAGTCCCAGGCGCGCAGACGGATGAACAGCTCGCGGTCGGCCACGCCCTCGATGAGTCCGGCCACGCAGTCGCTGGCCAGCTTGGAGATCACCGCGGCCCAGGGCTCCACCGCGCTCGCGGCGTCCGGGTGGCCCGAGGCCTGAAGCAGCAGCACGATGGCCGCGCTGAAGACCAGGGCGAGCGGGATGGAGACCACCGAGCGGAACAGGTTGCCCACGGCCGCGGCAGTGGGCAGCCCGCGCAGGATGTTGTGGCTGCAGATGTACAGCCCGTTGGCCAGGGCGATGACCGCATAGAGCGCCAGCGGCGAGGTGGCCAGGGTGATGCCCAGGGTCTTGTTCAAAAGCTGCGTCTTCACCAGGTAGTCCAGCAGGGGCACGGAGAAGCCCGTGTACAGAAGCGAGTCCGCCAGCCGCCCCCAGCTCACCAGCCCGCTCCACTGCAGGAGCGAGGAACGCTTGAGCCCGCCCGAGCCCAGCACCATCTGGATGACGTTGCGCACGCCGGTGATGCCGAACCAGAGGAAGGCGCCGAACCAGGCCAGCACCCACCAGTCCTTGGTCAGGGCAAAGGTCAGGGCCGCGGGGATGAACCCGGCCAGGATCTTGAGCCCGTTCTTGAGGTGCGAGTTGAGGTAGCGCAGGGGCGGACGGCTCTGGGCCTTGGCCTGCTGTGGCCCGGTCTCTTCCAGGCCCGCCTCCAGGCCGT
This sequence comes from Deltaproteobacteria bacterium, assembly GCA_025350085.1. Classification (GTDB taxonomy): domain Bacteria; phylum Desulfobacterota; class Desulfovibrionia; order Desulfovibrionales; family Desulfovibrionaceae; genus Humidesulfovibrio. The sequence continues at coordinate 8,090 of JANXYI010000007.1, read as the reverse complement.
GCTCGCGCTGGATGCCGCCCAAAAGCGACACATTGCCCGGTTTCCCCGGCGTCAGGCGGTGGTTCTCCACCAGCCATTCCACGCCGTGGCCCCGGGTGAGGACCTTGAGCGGCGGGATGAGCGCGGCCAGCGCAGGCAGCAGGCCGGACCGCGGCACGCCCTCGTCCTCGGCCAGGTCGGTGACGCGCCTGCGTGCGCTTACGGTGACGTCCAGGCGCTTCACCTCCGCGCCGGACATGCGGGCCAGGGCGCGGCGCGCGCGCGCGGGCAGGGTGTCCACCACGACCATGCCCATGCCATACAGGCGGCTGGACTGGCCCGTGGAGTCCGTGCCGATGCAGGAGGCCAGCGGCGTCTTCAGGTAGTAGGAACGCAGGGTGGAGATGTCGTAGAGGATCTCGGAGAGCTTCTCGCGCCGGGTGCGCGACCCCACGCTGGCGATGATGCCGCGGATCAGCTTCTTGAGCTTGATGACGTTGGCGGTGTTCAGCGCCTCCTGCAGGGCGTTGATGCGCTCGGGGTCCAGCTCGCGCCCCAGGGCGCGGTCCTTCATGTTCACGATCTCCAGGTGCGTCACCGCGCCCTGGCAGTCGTAGAGGATCTCCAGCACGTCCTCCACGCGCAGGTTGCCCAGGCTCAGGGTGATGCGCCCCAGGGCGTGGATCTCAAGCAGCCGCGCCGCAAGCTCCTGCGGCGCGAGCTTGAGCATGCCCGGCACCTCCGGCGCATCCTCGGAGACGTCCGGGGGCACGCCCGGATCGGCCAGGGTGGGGTTCTTGTCCGGCTTGAGGAAGCGCTCGATGATCTCGTCGGTGTCCAGATCGCGCAGGTGCTTGAGCTGCTGGCGGATCTCCGCACGCACGGGCGCGGTGGCGGTACTCAACTCGTGGCGCAGAAACGCGGCCTGCTTCTGCATCAGCGGCAGCAGGCGGTCGTGGATGAACTTGCCCAGGTGCTCCAGCGAGGCCTGGCCTGCGCCCACAAAGCGCCGGAATTCCGGCTCGGGCAGGGGCGCAAGCTCCAGGCCGAAGTCCCGGGCCAGGGTCTGCCGGTGCACGGCGTTGAACTCGTCAAAGACCTGCCGGACATAGCCCTGGTGAAAGAGCGAGACCTGCCGGGACTCCTCGAAAAAGCGCCGGGTCTCGGGCTGGTCGAGAAAGTCCAGGAACTCCGCCGGGGAGGCGAACCCGCCCGGCACCCAGATGAGCTTCAGGTAGCGGCCGCGGAAGCGCGGGGTGAACTCGATGCCGATGCGCACCTTGATCTCCATGATCTGCGCGGCTTCCAGGAGCTCGGCCGCGACCTCGCGGGGCACGTGGTTGTAGTAGATGACCGTGAGGCTCTTGATGCCCTTGATCCAGGCGTCCATGACCAGGTGCGTGGAGGACTTGCGGCCCTTGGTGTTGGCATCGTGCACGTGGTGGTCGAAGGCGATCTGGCTGTTGTCCTCGGGGATTTCCAGCAGGTGGAAGCTCTCCAGGTGGCGGCGGATGACCCTGGGCCGGCCCGAGGTGGCCTCGCGGAAGTCGTGGGCCAGCATGAGCTGGGTCTGGGGGTCGCCACCCGCGCGGACCATGTCCTTCATGAGCTGCACGAGCACGCGCGCGGTGTTGCGGCGCAGCCCGCCCTGGGCCGTGGTCAGCACCTCGGCGTGCAGGCCGCGCAGGGCCGAGAGCCGGTCCTCGGCCTTGCCGGTTTCCAGCGATCCGAGCAGGTGCACCACGGCGTAGGCGATGCGCAGGCCGCGCGTGGCGGCCATCTCCTTGATGCCGTGGGGATGCATGTACGGGGCTAAAAGCTTCTTGTGGGCCGGGGCGTCCTCGCGGTTCACCACGTCGCAGACGATGCGCAGCAGGTCATAGTCCTTCTGGTCGAAAAAGGCGCGCGAGGGGCGCAAAAGCGCGAAGGCCTCGGCGCCCTGCCCGCAGTAGGATGATTCGCTCTCGGCCATGCTGCTCCCTGTGGGTCCGCGAGGCCTGCGGCCCGGACAGACGTGACTGTTTTCACAATCGGCAGGAGTCTGCAAAAAGTCAAGGGGCGACGGTGTGTTTCAGTTTCGGGCCCCGCTGCCCGAAAAGCTGTCAACAGGGAATTTTTGTCCTTTTAGCGGCCCAAAATGGGTGTTTTTTGTCCGGCCCGGTTTTCCGGGTGTATGCTGCGGGCAAAGGAGGGTACCCCCCATGCGCGAACAACTGGATCTGCATCTGGCCTATGCCCGGGCCTTCGAAGGCGAGGCCGGGCGGCTGGTCCTGGCGGACATAGCCCGCCAGGGCTTCCTCGGCGAGACGAGCTTCAGCCCGGACCCGCAGCGTGCGGCCTTCAACGAGGGCCGCCGGAGCCTGGCCCTTCATGTCAGCCGGATGATCGAAGGGCCCGAACCCAGACGCCCGGCCGGGCCGGACGCGGACTGAGACCCGAAGGGCCGCAGCGCCGGGGGCAGGACAAAAAAAGAGGGGGGCCAATGGCCCCCCTCTGGATGGACTAGGGTCCGAGTCTTACTTCTTGACGTCAGCGGGCTTGGCGGCGTCAGCGGGCTTGGCGGCGTCAGCGGGCTTGGCAGCGTCAGCGGGCTTGGCGGCGTCAGCGGGCTTGGCCTCGGCGGGGGCGGCGGGGGCGGCGGGAGCCGGGGCGGCAGCAGCGGGCTCAGCCTTCTTCTCTTCGGCCTTCTTCTCACCGCAGGCGGAAACGCCAAGGGCCAGGGCAGCAACGATCATCACGGCGAACAGCTTTTTCATGGGAACCTTCCTCTCTATTGGTGGTGATGAAACACGGACACGAAATTCCTGCACCTCCGGCGAAAGTCCCACCCGGGACCCATGCCCTCGGTCGTTTGCCTTTTGGCAGTCGGCCTGGGGGAGCCGGAGAGGAGGCTCGGCCCTGACGCATGTGCGCGGCTGCTCCGTGCCCATGCGGGGGTCCGTACCCTCACGCGCCAGTCATTATACCCGTTGCACCTGATTGGCAACAGAAAAATCCGCCTTTTTTGCAGGTCAGGGAACGGCCCGGACCTTTGCTTCAAGCGGCGGGCCAGCCAGCCCGTCCGGAACAGGAGAATGATCATGGCCATCATTGCCCTCGCACAGCCGCACCCCGCCCTTGCAACCCTGCACGAGAGCTGGCGTTTCCGTTTCTACTCCCTGTCCGGCAAGGACGGGGAGTACGCTGCGGCGGCCTTGGCCGAGCACGAGGACGCGCTGGAGTTGCACCTGGAGGTGCTGCGCTTCGGCCCGGCCACGGTGCGCGCCCTGCGCGCCGATGTGGAGGAGCTCAAGGACATGGCGCGCAGGCTGGGCAAGACGCGCATCGTGGGCCTGCGCGTGGAGCCCGGCGGGCAGGCCGACCCGCGCTGGCCCAAGTTCACGCGTCTCTTCGGCTTCACGGGCCAGCAGGTGCTCCAGGCCGCGGAACTGCGGCTGGACTAGAAACCCTGTCAAGAGGGTATTTTTGTCCTTTTACCGGCCAAAGATGGGGTATTTTTGTCCTTTGGCAAAACATGGGGGTATACTAAGGGCCGAGCGCCCGGCCCGGCACAGGGCCGCGTCCGGGCCAGAAACCGCCCTAGCCCACCTGCAACCAAGGAGACCATCATGACCGATGCCCCCACCCCAGCCCAGAAACGCAGCCCCGCCCAAAGCCAGGCCCCGGGCGTTGACTGGCGCTCGGAGCTGCCTGCGGAGATCACTGCGCCCGGCCGCGACGAGTCCGGCAACGAGACCCAGATCCCCCTGCGCCAGCACCCGGCCCTGGCCAAGTATGCCTCGTCCGGCGAGGCCCTGAAGGCCCTGGTGCATGCCCAGCGCCTGCTGGGCCGCAAGACCGAGCCCGAGGGCTCCCTGCTGTCCCAAGGCCAGGCCTTGCCCCAGGACGGCCGCCCGGCCTCGCCTGAGGACTATTGCCTGCCCGAGATCGTGCTGCCCGAGGACTTCCGCGTGGACGAGACCCTGCGCGCCCAGTTCCTGGCCAAGGCCCACGAGCTGGGCCTGTCCGAGACCCAGGCTGGCGGCCTGTACGCCTGGTTCCTGCCGCTGAATGTTGAAGGCCTGCGCAGCTATACCGAAAAGGTCCGCGCCGAGCGCCGCAAGTCCCGCGAACGCGAGCTGTCCGGCCTGCGCCAGGCCCACGGCGACGAGGCCCAGGGGGTGCTGGAGGCCGCGCGGGCGGCCGTGCGGTCCCTGGGCGGCCAGGCCCTGCTGCAGGCCCTGGAAGACACCGGCGCTGCGGACAACGCCTGCGTGGTCCAGGCCTTCGCGCGCCTGGCCCCGCTGGTGAACGAGTCCGCCCTGCGCGGGCGCGGCGCCGGGGCCGCGGCCAGCCTGACCCCGCAGCGCCTGCGCGAGATGATGCGCGACCCGCGCTACTTCGACCCCTCGCGCCGCGATCCGGACTTCGTGCGCCAGGTGCAGCAGGGCTTCGAGACCCTGTACCCCGGCGAGCAGACCCCGGCCCTGCGCGCCTCCTAGGCCCCTGCCCCTACCTAAACGGCAACGGCCCGGTCAGGTGTTCGCCTGGCCGGGCCGTCTGGCGTCCGGAGAAGGACCGCGTTGGTTAGAGCTCCCTCAGCCTCGCCGCCAGCCTTTCGGCCCGGGCGCCCACCTGCCCCGCCCATCTGGAGCGCAGCATCTCTGCGGCCGCATCCATGCAGAGCCCGGCCTGGAGATACGCCAGGGCCTGCTGGAACTGCAACAGCCCGGCCAGGCCCAGGTTGAAGCACATGTTCACGAGAACCTCCTGCACCGCTTCCGGCGCCTGCACGACCCACGGCAGGGCCGTGACCAACTGGCCCCAGAAGGCCTTGATGTCGTTGTCCAAAAGGACAAGGGCCTCGGCCTCGGTCAGGCCCCGGTCGTCCAGGTTGCGGCCCACGCCGATGGTCAGTCGGCCCGCGGTGCAGCGGTAGGGTTTGAGGCGCAGGCCCTCGTCAAGGATGAGCTGCTGCGCCAGGCGGTGCGTGTTCATCGGCCCGCCCCCTTGTTTTTTTCAGCCCCCATTTTTTCGCCCCCTATCTTCTCAATGGTCCGCAGGGAGCCCATGCCGAGCATGCCGAACATGAGCTGCCAGAGCATGTCGTCCAGCGCCGGTGGCGGCGCGACTGCGGGCCACCAGACGCCCGAGGCCCAGACCCAGAGCGGCCGGGCCAGGTACTGGAAGGCCAGGGCCAGCGCGCAGACCCAGCCGATGGCCGGCCGCCAGCCAGCCACGAAGAGCGACGGGCTTGCGGCCTCGGCCCTGTTGATCTCGCGCTGGTCAGCCTAGGCCTTGGCCGCGATGCCCAGGATCTCCCTCTGGTAGTCCTCGGCGGCCCGGGCCCGGGCGTTCGGGTCCGGGATCAGGTCAAGGAGCTTCTGCGCCGCGGCGCCAATGAGCGGGATGAAGTCAAGCAGCATGGGTTCCTCCTTTTGGGCAGGGCTATTTTAGCACGGCCCGGAGCACGAAGGGGCCGACGATTTGCAGCACCAGCCCCACGCCCAGGCCCACATAGACATGGAAGCGCAGGGTGTTCACCGCGCTCCACAGGTCCGCGCGCTCGGCCAGATGCTCCTCGCGCTCGCGGGTGTGGGCCTCGCGGTGCTGGTCCGCGCCACGCTCCAGGGTGGAAACGCGCTCCTCCTGCCGGGCGCAGAGTTCGCGCCGGGCCACCTGGGACTCGGCGATGCGCACAAGGGTCTCGCCATTGGCGCGCGACTGGGCGGCCACGGCCTCGATGCCCTGGCGCATCTGGTCCTTCAGGCCGAGCAGCGCGTCGCGGATCTGCTCCATGAACTGGTCGTGGAAGGCACAGGGCTGATGCATGGCCGTCTCCTAGGGCGCGGGCCGCAAGCTCGCCCGGTTCTCGACCGAGGCCACAAACGAGGCCACGGCGTCCCAGGAGGCTGGCAGGCGCAGGGGCTCCTGGTGCGCGGGCACCAAAACCGCGGCCATGCCCAGGAACTCGCCCCCTTCGCCAAAGAGCGGGCGGTCGTCGGCATAGGCCGGGACCTCCACGATGACCGTGGGAAAGGCCGAGGGCTGCGGGTCGCCCAGGTAGCCGTCATGCTCCGGGGCCATCCAGTTCACGACAGCCACGCCTTCCGGCAGGGCAGCCAGGAGGTTTCGGGAGAGTTCCACTTCGGGATGATGTAAAAGAATCATGTCAGCCTCCTATGCTGCTTGGCCGATGTTGACGGAGCCAGCGCCACCAGGGCCACCGTTGAAGTTGGCACCGGACCCGGAGGTGCCCGATGCACCGCCATTGGCCCGCACGGTGCCGGAGTTGGTGTAGGTGTCCTTGTAGACGATACCCACGATGCCACCGCCGGACGCCCCGGATACGGTGTGCGCGGAGTCAGCAGAGGAAACACCGTCTGCCTGGAGGATGCTACCAGCCCCGATCAGAACAACAGGGGCCAGCAGCAGGAGGAGTCCACCCGTGCCGTTGTTGCCCGCACCGCCAGGGGCCGAGCCGCCGGGGTTGCCTGTGCCGCCGTGGCAGTTGGAATAGGTCGAGTTGCCACCCGCACCGCCATAGTCCACACCAGGGGTGCAGCCAGCATAGGAGTTGACGTTGGCACCACCGCCAGAACCGCCAGAGAAGCATGTGCCTAAAGCGCCAGCGCCAGCAGTACCGGAGTTCGCAACGGCACCAGAGCCGCCGGAACCCGACTGCCAGGAAGCACCTGCGTTGCCTGTGAGCCCCGGCACATTGAGCGCCGATGGAACCGCTGTACCCGCAGCCCCATCCCGCTTGAGGGTGTAAGACTTGAGCTTCTGTGCGTTGAACTTCTTCTGAAAAGCCGTGGGAATGAGGTCGTACACCGAGGGGTCAGCCAGGACTTGGCCTGCGACGCCCATTGCCGTCATGGATGCACCAGCCCCGTTCTTGAACTCGATCTTCACCGAGGCCAGGACGAGGAGCCCCTTACACGCAACGGAGGGAGCCAGGGAAGCGCCAGCACCATCCAACACCAGCGTCATACACATAGCGAAAGCAGTCCCGTTGGCGTCCGGGGTAATGGTTGCTGCCCCGGTGATGGTGATGATGCCATTAGCGTCAGGTTGAAGCGCGCTACCCCCCTGGATGATGTTGCCGGAGTAAGACCCATCCCCAAACATGGCGCCAGCCTTGCCAAAGGGGGAGGGAGGAATCCCCCCTACTCCCCCAGGCCAGGCCCCGCCGCCCTCATGCGAACAGAGCCGGGCCATGGCTAGTATTTTCCGCCGCGGGCAAAGACCCACATTTTCTTGCCGCTGGTGGGCGCCGCGGCCTCCTGCGCGCGGATCTTCCAGCCCGGGGGCAGGTTGATGAACCTGTTGCCCGCGGCGTCGGCGCAGACGTGCGCGGCCAGCTGGGCGTGGGCCAGCAGGTTCACCGGGGCCAGGGCATTGGTGTTGCCGCTGGAAAGCGGGATCTTGACCAGCGCCGCCTTCTTGCTGGCCGTGCCGTCGTGGAACAGGAGGATCAGGTCCTTGTCGGCCGTGTCGTCGGTGGCGATTGCCAGCACGTCCACGCGGGTGGACTCCACGGAGTCGCCCACAAAGATGTCGGTCTCGGTGGTATCGGCCAGTTCGGTGATCTTACCGCTGATGCTGCCGATGAAGATGGGTTCCTTGTTCGCTGCCATGATCTACATGCCTCCCAGGAGTGCGTGGTTGAGGATGCGGCCGGCCACCATGGCGGGCCGCTGGGTCTGACTGACAATCGCGTTGGTCGGGAGCTGGGACGAGCCCGCGCCGGTGTCCGCGGCCAGGCCCAAGGCCGTGCGGGAGAGCCCGCCGCCCTGGGCCACCTGGGTCCGCAGCAGGCCTGCGGCCAGCTCCAGGCCGGAGTCCTGGGCCAGGGCCACGGACAGGCGCAGGACCTCGTCCGCGCCCGGGGAAAGCAGGGTCTCGGCCAGTCCGTCGCCTGCAGTGAGCTTGGCCGCAAGGCTGCCCGGGGTGGTGTCGGAAGCGCTCACGCGGACCCCACCCACGCTGGCCTGGGCCTGGTCCGCGGCATTCTCGGCAAGCCCGGCCTGGGTCTGGGCCGCTGCCGCGGCAGCCGCGGCCTGGGCCTCGGCGCCGAGGCTCTGGTCCCGGGCGGTCTCGCAGGCGGTAAGGAAGGCCGTGGAGTCGCG
>JANXYI010000005.1 GCA_025350085.1 Deltaproteobacteria bacterium | reverse complement strand
CGAGGAACAGGGTCTGATCTTCCGTAACGACGTAACCCGTGCCGATATCGATGCTGCGGCCGGGGGCGAGGGTTCCTGCCGGACGATCTCCACGGGCTCGGAGACCGGGGCCTTGGGTGCGGCGGCGGGCGCAGGAGCTGTGGCCGCGCTGGCGGCTGTGGCGGCGGAGTAGGACGCGCGGCGGGCCTTGAAGGCGGCCAGGGTCTGCTCCTTGTCGGCCACGCGGGCCTTCAGGTCGCGGATGAACAGGTCAGTCTGCTTCATCTTGGACTCGAGCTGGATGCGTTCGGCCTCGTTCTTGGTGCGGTCCACGCGCAACTCGGCCTGGATCTTGAGATTGTCTTCCTTCTTGCCCAGGTTGGCCGCGTCCACGGCGTCGATGCGGGCGCTGTCCAGGGCCAGCTCGGCTGCGGTGGCCTGGCCCTTGGCCAGCTTGGTGGCCAGGGCGGCGTAGTCGTTCTGCTTGTCGGCCAGCTCTTCCTTGAGCTTGGCCAGGGCCACTTCCTCGCCCGCCACGGCCAGCTCATAGTCGGCCTTGTCGATGGCCGTGCGCTTGTCCTTGGGCACCTGGGCCACGAGCTCCTTGTCCACGCGGTTGCCGAACAGGCCGCCCAGGCTGAAGGCCTGGCCGCTTGTCGGCGCGAGCAGGAGGACGGCGGCGAGGAAAAGGGCGGACAGGGTGCTTGAGGCGAAGGTGATCAGGGTCGGGCGCATGGGGGCCTCCGGGGTGTAAGCTTTGGGTTGTGCGGAACCTAGCAGAGAGCGCAGGGGCTGGCAACGGGTCCACGGGGCTCGGCAGGCCAAGCCCTGCCCCCTATTTTGCGGCTGCGAGCAGCGCCTTCCTGAGCTCCTCGGCCTGGGCCGGGTCCGTGATCTTCTGGCCGCCCGCATCGCGCACGTAGAACACGTCGTGGATGCGGCCAACGCTGGTGGCGATCCTTGCCAGGTGGATCTGCACGCCAAGTTCGGCCAGGGCCCGCGCCAGGTCGTGCAAGAGGCCCAGGCGGTCGGGCGCGGCGATCTCGACCACGGTGTAGAAGTCGCTGGCCTCGTTGTCCACGCGCAGCTTGCGCCGGGACTTGGGCGCGCGCGACGGCGCGGTGAGCGGCGAGCTGCGCTTCTGCTCCAGCCGGTATTCCAGCGAGAGCTTGCCCGTGAGGGCATAGCTGACCGCGCGGCGGATGCGCGCCCAGAGGTCGTCCAGGTACAGGCCGCCCAGCGGCTCCTCGACCACGAACAGGTCCAGCGCCATGTTGCCGCCCCCCCGTCCGCCCCCAAAGCTTGGCGGCCCGCCCGCCCAGGTGAGCACCTCGGCCGAGAGGATGTTCAGGTCGTGCAGGGCCAGCACCCCGGCCATGACCGCAAAGAGTCCCGGCTGGTCCTGGGCGGCCAGGCTGACCTGCACGGCGCGAGTGCCCGGCAGGGCCACGGCGTCGATCTCCACCACGCCGATGCCCGCTTTCCCCGACGGCTTGCGCACCAGGTCCTCGTCCATGCTGGCGCGGAAGCGCCGGGCCAGCTCCATGTGCCGCACCAGGGTCGGCGCGTCGAGCACCAGCGCGGCCCGGGCAGGCATGCGCTCCAGGCACTCCAGGGCTGCCTCGCGGCCGATGGCCGGGCTGGCCTTTTCGGCCAGGGCCAGGGCCTGCTCGCGCACGCGGCGGCTCGTCTCCACGGCCCGGGGCTCGGCCAGCGGGCCGCTTATGAGCAGGTGCCGGGCCTTGAGGGTGAGATCGGAAAAGAGCGACGCGGTCCAGGGGTTCCAGGCGCGCGGGCCGGTGGAGCTGGAATCGGCCACGGCCAGCAGGTGCAGCATGTCCAGGCGCTCGGTGGTGCCGCAGACCTCGGCCAGGCGCGCGGCCACGGACTCGTCGGCCAGGTCACGGCGGGTGGAGGTCTTGGGGATGAGCAGGTGTTCGCGCACCAGGAAGGCCACGTCGGCGATGGCGTCCTCGTCCGCGCCCAGGCGGCGCAGCACGGCCTCGGCCAGGCGCGCGCCCGCGCCCTCGTGGTCCCGGGCAGGCTTGGCCAGGTCGTGGCAGAACCCGGCCAGGAGCAGGCGCTCGAAATGGGGCAGGGACCGGGCGCGTTCGGCCAAGGCCGGATCGCCGTCGTTCTGGTCAGGACCGGCCTGATCGCCTCCGGGCAGAGCGGCCAGGGCGCGCACGACCTCAAGGGTGTGCTTGCCCACGGGGTGGATGTGGAAGTCGTCGAACTGCACCAGGTGCTCCACGGGCGCGAACTCCGGCACCAGGGCGGCGATGAGCCCGGTGTCGAGCATGGATTGCAGGGCCGTGGACAGGGCCGGGGCGGTGTCGGCCAGGGTCGGTTCCGGCTTCGCGCCAGGCGCCTTGGCCGGAGCAAAGAAGTCCTTCAGGGCGCGCACCAGGCCGCCGGGCCTGGGCTTGCGCGAAAGCAGCGACAGGGGCGAGCTCTCGGCGTCGCGGCCCGAGGCGCGGAAGATGGCGCACAGGGCGCCGAGGATCTCGGGCAGGGCGGCAAAGGCCTGCCTCGTTTCGGGGCCGGACAAGACCTCGCGGGTGGCGCGCAGGGCGCTCCAGGCCACGGGCCGGGCGGCCTTGGCCGCAGCCACAAACAGGGCCAGGACGAGCCCCGGGGCGGGCGGCGTCTCCTGCGCAAAGGCCATGCCCGTGGGCGTGTCGCTGATGCCCGCCGGGGTGCCGGGCGGCAGGGCCGGGACATGGGCGTGGGGCGGGAAGGCCTCCAGCCAGCAGGCCTGGCGCATGGCCCGGATGCGCGTCATGCTCTGGTGCAGGCGCGAGAGAAAGGCCTCCACGGCCAGCCCGGTGGCCAGGGCCGACTCGTCCGACGGCCCGCCGTGGCCGGGCTCGGCCCCGGCAAAGCCCAGGGCCCGGGCCACCTGGGGCTGGAAATCAAAGGACAGGCGGTCGGTCTTGCGCCTGGCCGCCAGGTGCAGGGCCGTGCGCGCAGACAGCACAAAGGCGTAGTCCTGTTCCAGGGCCGCGCGGTCGCCGGGGGTGAAGGGCAGGGCCACGGCCGGGCGCAGGCCGAGCAGCCAGCGGATCTGGTGCACGTCGCGCAGGCCGCCCAGGCCGTTCTTCAGCTCCGGCTCGAGCAGCCCGGAGGAGTCGCCGTACTCAGCCCGGCGCTGGGCGTTGTGCGCCAGCACCCACTGGCCAAAGGGCTCGGCCGCGCCAGCCAGCACCTTCTCGGAGAAATCCCGCCGGAAGCGCTCCAGTACGCGCGCGTCCCCGGCCAGGAGGCGGATGTCCAGAAGCGAGGTCAGAACCTGGGTGTCCTCCTGGGCCAGGGCCAAGCCGTCCTTCATGGCGCGCACACCGTGGCCCAGGTCCAGGCCCAGGTCCCAGAGCGGATGGAACAGCCCGCGCGAGAGCTCCTCGGCGCTTTTCGGCACCGCGCCCTCATACAGCACGAGCACGTCCACGTCCGAGGCCGGGCACAGCTCGCCGCGGCCATAGCCGCCCACGGCGACCAGGGCAAAGGGCGGGGTGGCGGCGGGAAGGGCTGAGTCGGAGGGAATCAATGAACCCCCGAAGGGGGCGGAGGGGGACAGCTCGGCCAGACGCTCCCGGAAGTAGGCATCCATGAGGCTTGATGCCGCAGGCGGGTAGCCGGACAGGTCGCCCGCCAAGGCGGCCTCGACCAGGGAGGACCGGCCCTGCCGCAGCGCAAGGGCTGAGGGCGGCAGGACCGGTCCGGCGTTTTCGTTCACGTTTTCCCTGGTCATCGACAACGGTGGACAGCCGGGGCAGCGGGGCTGCCTAGACGGCGGTGTCCCCGGTCTCGCCGGTGCGGATGCGCACCACCTCGTCCACGGGCAGGACGAAGATCTTGCCGTCGCCCACCTGACCGGTGCGGGCGGCTTTGGTGGCAGCGGCGATGACGTCTCCCACGCGGGCGTCCTCGACCACTACCTCGATCTTGACCTTGACCACAAAGTCCACTTGGTACTCGGCGCCGCGGTACACTTCCTTGTGCCCGCCCTGGCGGCCGAAGCCCTTGACCTCGCTCACGGTCATGCCCTTGACGCCGATCTCGGCCAGGGCCGCCTTGACGTCGTCCAGCTTGAAGGTCCTGGTGATGATCTCAACTTTCTTCATGACATGGCTCCTTCTCTTCTCCGGTATCTGGTCGTGGGGGGCGGGCTACGCCTGGTAGCCGGTCTCGTTGTGCTGGGACAGATCCAGGCCGCGGACTTCGTCTTCCTCGCTGGCGCGCAGGCCAATGGTGGCGTCCACGAGCTTGAAGAGGATCAGGCTGGCCACGAAGCAGAAGGCCCACGTCGCCGCGACTGAAGCCAACTGTATCCAAAGCTGCGACGGATTGCCATAGAAAAGCCCCTGGGCCTTGTTGATGCTGGCGAAGAGACCGGTGGCAATGGCGCCCCAGGAGCCGCCCACGCCATGCACACCCACCACGTCGAGGGAGTCGTCATAGCCGAACTTGTTCTTCAGCAGTATGCCGAGGAAGCAGAACACGCCGCCGCCCAGGCCGATGAGGATGGCCGGCATGACCGTGACAAAGCCCGCGGCCGGGGTGATGGCCACCAGGCCGGCCACAGCGCCCGAGGCGGCGCCGAGCGTCGTGGCCTTGCCCGAATGGCGCCACTCCATGAAGATCCAGGCCAGGGCCGCGGCTGCGGCCGCCATGTGCGTGGTCACAAAGGCGTTGACCGCAAAGCCGTCGGCAGCGAGCGCGCTCCCGGCATTGAAGCCGAACCAGCCGAACCAGAGGATGCCCGCGCCAAGCACGGTCATGGGCAGGTTGTGCGGGATGAAGGGGGCCGTGCCATAGCCCTTGCGCTTGCCCAGGACCACGGTGGCGGCAAGGGCCGCGGCCGCGGAGCTCATGTGCACCACGGCGCCGCCCGCGAAGTCCAGCGCGCCCATGGTGGCCATCCAGCCCTTGCCCCAGACCCAGTGGGCCATGGGGCAGTAGACCAGGAAGAGCCAGAGGGTGGTGAAGACCAGAAAGCCGCCGAAGCGCATGCGCTCGGCAAAGGCGCCGGTGATCAGCGCGGGCGTGATGACCGCGAACATGCACTGGAAGATCATGAAGGCCAGGTGCGGGATGTTGTCCACCGACCCGCCCGTGGCGTCCATGCCCACGCCCTTGAGGAAGACGAAGTCCAGGCCGCCGATGACGCCGCCGATGTCCGTGCCAAAGGCCAGGGAATACCCGGCCACGGCCCAGAGCACCGAGACCAGGCCGAGCAGGATGAAGCTCTGCATGATGGTGCCGAGCACGTTTTTGCTGCGCACCATGCCGCCGTAGAAGAGCGCCAGGCCCGGGGTCATGAACATGACCAGGGCCGAGCAGATGAGCACAAATGCAGTATCCGCCGCATTCATTGAGGGATCCTCCTTACCGCTTCAAGTCCAGGGAAACGCCCCGCCAGCGGCCTTTCCGATTGGCCGGGGCAACGCCTTAACGAAATTGTCAACCTCTCCGCATCCACTGTGCTTTCGGCTCCTGGCCAGGATTTCGCGCCCCGGCAGGGCCCCTGGCTGGGGACGGCCAGGGGCCGTAACGCCGTTTGCCACAGCACAATACACATTTGTCAGGATGTCTGCGTTTTCGTGTGTTGCGACCCGAAAGAAAGCAAGACCTGGGCCAAGTCCCATGTGACAAGTCAACTATCAAGATTAATACATCTTTATTATTGAAGCGCAGAAATTGAAGTCTACGGATTTGTTCAGGAACGCAAAATTGAACGCCACAATTTTCACAATTGTTAATTCTGCTGCGATGGACATTGGCTGCTGGCTGGGAGAACCTGGCCGAGAGGGCCAAGGGCTGGGGCCAGACGCCGGGCCTGCCGGAGTTTGGGCCATTTTCGCCTGTTTTGGGCAGGCGTCAACAGAAAAGGAGGGGGAGGAAGAGCGCAAGACGGGAAGGGGGGGAGGAATTAGCCGCCGGGGGCCGGGGG
>JANXYI010000003.1 GCA_025350085.1 Deltaproteobacteria bacterium | reverse complement strand
GGGATGGGCGAGGCTTCGCGGGCGTCTACGCCCCGGGCCTCGCGCAGCTTTTCGGCGTAGATGGCCCAGAAAGCCTGGCCGAGCGCGGTGGAGGCGGTGAGCGGGTAGGCCAGGGTGGCGGCGAGGCGAGCGGAGAGGGCCTCGCAGAGCAGCGGGTCGAACAGGCGCGGGTTGTCCAGGCGGCGGATGTAGGCGATGGCCAGCGGCCCGGACTCGTCGCAGAGCACGAGCCCGGCCTGGACCTCCCAGTCGGAGAGCGGGGTGCCGCCCATGGCCACAGAGAGCACGCGCAGGCAGTCCGTGGGCAGGGGGTAGCTGCTGGTCCATTTCCAGTCCGGCGGCGTGGCGCTGGCGGCCAGCTCGGTCAGGGCGCTGGCGCAGTTCCAGGGGTGGGCGCGCAGCACGGCGTCGCGCACGGCGGGCCAGCGCTGGTTGCACAGCCGGGCGGCCTTGGTGTTGTCGGTGAGCGAGGCGATGGCCTCCTCGCCCAGGTCGATGAGGGCGCTGTTGCAGATCTCGATGACGCTGGTGGCCATGGGCGGGAACCTCCGGGTTTGGGCGGCGCAGGGGTTGCGCGCGCTGGTTCCGGGCATCATACACCGGGGTTTGGGCCCCGGACAAAATTCCCCTATTTTTGGCCGCTAAAAGGACAAAAATTCCCGGTTGACAGGGTTTGGGAAATTTCCTGTGACACCGCTGCCGCAACCATGCTATGGAGGGGAATAATATTCCCGAGGACAACCACCATGATGATTACCAAGGGTTTGCTTCATGTTGCCGTGCTGCTGGCGGCGTTGACCTTTTTAGGCACAGGCGTGACGCCCGCTGCTGCTGCCCAGGCAGCGCCCCAGGACCCGGCCATGGCCGGAATGGCGGGCATGGACACGCCAGCGGAGAAACAGGTTCCCAAGCCTGCTGCCAAGACGTTGCACCAGGAGCCGGCTGCAGTGGGCCATGGTGCGGCAGCGGAGACGCATGCCCAGGAAGGCGATGCCGCCAAGGACGCGCACCAGGAACCAGCCATGGAAGGCATGGATATGGGCGGGCACGACGAAGCCTCGGAGCAGCATGGAGCCAACGCAGGGCACGGCCACGGCGTTCCGGGTGTCGGCTACATCGGTCTGGCCAAGCGCCTGGGCGGCATCGATGCCGAACAGCTGAAGGCATACAAGGAACGCCTGTCCGAGGAGGCCATGCACAAGGGCAGGCTGGACCAGGTCCGCTTTGCCTTCTTCGGGCTGAGCTTCCTTGTGGTTTGCCTGGCCTTTGCCAAGATCGAGAAGCTTGAGCCCGTTACCCGAAGACTGCGCGCAGCCATCGATTGGCATGCCTTGGGTACCGTGACCGGCATCATCCTGGTTGGGTTGGTGATCCCGTCCGGCATCCTCGTGACCTTCTTCTTCATGCCCACCTCAACGGGCGTGTATGCCAGCGTCGAGGCCATGACGGCCAGTCCTTTGCTGGCCTTCTTCCGGAACCTGCACAACTGGTCCAGCGAGGTCTTCATCTGGCTGCTGTTGCTGCATGCGGCGCGGACCATCTCCACACACACGTTCCTGGGCAGGCGCAAGTTCATCTGGCTGGCCGGGGCCGTAGCCAGCGCCGTGGGCTGGGTCGCCTTCCTTTCCGGCAGCTTCATGCGCGGCGACCAGGAAGCCCTCGAAGGCTTCGAGCACATGATGTATTCCTTCTCGCTCGTGCCCGGAGGCAGCGCCGTCGCACAGTTCTTCTCCGGCGAATTGACCCTGATCCGCCTGACCACGCTGCACGTCATTGCCACGATCTTCATCATGGCCATCTTCCTCGCGTTGCATCTGCTCATGCGCAAGGTGCACGCGCTGGTCGAGTCCCGCTGGAAGATGGCGACCATCTACTCCTGCGCCCTGACCCTGCTGCTCGCGGTGCAGAGCATTTACATGGAGGCGCCCTTTGTCCGCGGGCTGGCGAACGTCCCGATCATCTCCGGCATCGAGTACACCAAGCCGCCGTGGCCGATCTACTTCCTGATCCAGGGCGAGAACTGGTTCGGCGCCGACGCCATGGTCCTGATCCTGACTGTGGTCTTTGTGCCGCTGATGATCTTCCCCTACGTCATTGAGCTGTTGCCCCTGCCGGACCAGCGCAAGCGGCTCGTGGGCGAGGGCACGTTCTATGCGGGGGTCTTTGCGCTGCTGCTCATCTCTTTCCTCGCTGCTGGCGGCAAGATCATCGCGCATATCTTCTGAGGAGAGATGCCTCCGGCGGCCAAGGGTCCCCTTCGGGGTTCATTGGCCCCTTGGAACCCCCATATGCTTCCCATGTCCGCATACGCCGAAAGGGCTGGCCCAGGTTCCTCC
>JANXYI010000446.1 GCA_025350085.1 Deltaproteobacteria bacterium | reverse complement strand
CCGAGGGCGGCGGCGTCACCGTGGACATCTCCGACACCGGGGTGGGCATCCCGGACGAGGTGCGCGACAAGATCTTCGAGCCCTTCTTCACCACCAAGGAGACCGGCCAGGGCATGGGCCTGGGCCTGGCCATCACCTACGGAATCGTGCGGGACTACGGCGGGCAGGTGCGCATCGACAGCGAGCCCGGGCAGGGCACCACCCTGCACCTGTTTTTCCCGCAGGCGCTTTAATGGCAAGGAGTGTTTTCGTGGAGAAGATTCTCGTCATCGACGACGAACAGCCGACGCTCAACATGTTCCGGCTGCTTTTGTCCGCCTACGGGTATGAGATCCTCACCGCGGCCAACGGGGCCGAGGGCCTGGAGGCTTTCGAGCGCGAGCGGCCCGGCGTGGTTCTGACGGACATCAAGATGCCGGTCATGGACGGCATCGAGGTCTTGAAGCGCATCAAGGAGATCGACCCCCACGCCGAGGTCATCGTCATCACCGGCCACGGCGACATGGACCTGGCCATCCGCGCGCTCAACCTCGACGCCACGGACTTCATCAACAAGCCCGTGCAGCGCGCGGCCCTGTCCCAGGCCCTGAAGCGCGCCGAGGAGCGCATCGCCATCGCGAAAAGCCAGGCCGAGGAGATCAGCGTGGAGGACGCGACCGTGGCCGCCATCCTGACCATCCGCGGCAGCGTCACCGCGCGCAGCGAGCCCTTCCTGGCCCGGGCCATGGAGCGCGCCCGCGAGCTTTCCCGGCCGCGCATCCTGCTGCACTTCGACGAGTCCGCCTCCACCAACGGCGCGGGCCTGGCCCTTCTGACCCAGCTTTTGCTGGAGGCGCGGGAACGCGGCGAGCGGGTCGTCATCACCGGCCTGTCCGAGAATTTCCGCAAGGTCTTCGAGATCGTCGGCATCTCCAAGCTCGTGGAGACCTTTGAGACCGACGCCGCGGCTCTGGCCGCGCCCTGATCCAGGAGGTAGCCCGGGCCTGCCCGTTGTCTGCGCCGCCTGTTGCAAAGCCGCGGCGCAAAAAAGGCCGGAGCAGGGATTTCCCGCTCCGGCCTTTTGCGTTTCGTTTGGGTCTTTAGAAGCCCCAGGCCGAGAGGGTGGGGCGTTTGTAGCCCTGGGTCTGGGCCAGCACGTCAAGGGCCACGGTGGCCATGTCGTCCAGGGCGGAGAACACAATCTTGTCCGCCTCGCGGAAGTCGAGCGTCTTCACGTACATGGTGCAGGTCTCGCACACGCCCACGGTCACGCCGGGATATTCCGCCACGCGGAAGAGCTTGAGCTTGGCCGAATCGGATTCGTCGCAATAGGGGCAGGCCAGGCGCCGCAGGCGGAACTCGTGCCCGCAGAAGGAGCAGGCCCCGAAGCGCAGGCCCTCCTTCTGGCGCAGGAAGGTGATGTACGGCAGGCTGCCGCAGAGCGGGCAGTGGCCGCGGTCGTGGGGCAGGTTTTCGGGCAGGCGCGGGGCCAGGGCCAGGGCCGCGGCATTCAGGCTGGGCCACAGGGCTGAGGTGGCCAGAAAGTCGAGCGCCCTGGGGCTTTCCGGCAGGCGCTGGCGCCAGGCCGCGAACAGGCTCTCGTCCCCGGCGGGCCACGCGCGCAGGACCTGCTGCGGGTCAAGCTCGCCCGCATTGATGGCCGCGCGCAGCGTCTCCGCGGCCTGGGCGGCCGTGCCGCCGGTCTGGACCAGGAGTCCCAGCAGGCTGTGGAACAGGCGCACGGCCTGGACCGGGTCGTGGGGGAAATGCTCGCGCAGGATGAGCGGGCTGCCCGCGAACATGGCCTCGACCGAGGCGTAGGCGCTCTCGTCGGGTAGCTCCACGCTGGCCTCGTCCCGGGCCCTGATCTGCACGGGCAGCACCCGTTCCACCAGGCCCACCAGTTCCTCGGGCAGCATATCCGTGCCGCGGATCTCGGCCAGCTTGCCAGCCATGAGCCGCATGAATTCCTGATCGTCAAGGCGCATTGGACCATCCTTTGGGAGAGTGGCGGGAGATGCCCGCGTCCTGATTGACCATACCCGCACCAGCAGGCGGATGCAACCAGAGGCCGTTATGCGTAGCTCTGGCACTTGCACATGCGGCGCGGCAGGGATAAGAATCTTGAGTTGCCGGGGCCGCTCGTCGGCCCTGCACCAGCGGGAGAGGGGGCGTCATGGGTGGAGTTATGGCGGGGATCGACGTGGGCTCGCTCAAGGAGGGCTTTGCCGGGAGCGAGGATGTCCTGGCGCAGATGCTCGGCCTGTTCGAGCCCCAGGCCCGCGAGCGCATGGCCCAGCTCACGGCCGCCCTGGCCGTCTGGGACACGACTGGCGCGCGCCAGTGCCTGCATTCCCTGGTGAACATCTCCGGCGCCGTGCATGCCTACGGCATGTCCGAGCAGGCCAAGGCCCTGGGCGAGGCGGTCAGGGGCGACGACCGCGGCCTGGCCGCGCAGCTGCTCACGGCCTTTGGCCGCGAGACCGAGCTGGTGCTCAGGCAGGCCGCGGTGCTCCGCGC
>JANXYI010000441.1 GCA_025350085.1 Deltaproteobacteria bacterium | reverse complement strand
GGCCTCGGCCAGGTTGGTGGACAGGTCGCCGATGCGTTCCAGGTCGCGCGAGGCTCAAGAGCCGGATGAGAGAGTGTATCATCGGCCGCCTCCTTGTGTGCGCGTCGCCAGCTTCGCAGCTGCGGCGCGCCAAGGGCGGCCCAGGTGCGCGTTTAGAACGCGCTGGGCGGCATCAGGCGCGAGCAGCCGATGGCGGGCAACTCGGGTTGGTTGAATGCTTGCAAATATCAAGCTGTTTCAAACAGCTACTGTACGGGTCGTCCATTTTGTCCCTCAAGATGGTTTACATGACCGCTCCTGCATTAGGTCTCGGCCATGCAGCCTGTCAACCGCATTCGTGCAACAGTTCTGTGACAAGGAACGCACTGGCCCAAAGCATTGGAGAGGCCGTGGGTTCAATTCCCTCCAGCTCCACCACTTCACAGAATATGGGCCTGCGAGACACTCCGCAGGCCCTTTTCCTTTGGCGCAACACCCCGGTTGCACACGCAGCGGAACCCAGGCAGCCGTGCCTTCCAAATGCGGCAACGGACCCAGCGCTGGCGCTCAGGACGTGTCAGGCTCTCGGGCTGATCCTCTCCAGGGCGTATTGTGCGTACAGGCGGGCCGCATCCAGGCCGCGCGCCTCCTTGATGCCGCGGAAGCCCCCAAAGGCCGAGACCTCGAAGATGTACGGGCCGGACTCGGTCAGGGCCACGTCCACGCAGGTGAAGTCCAGGCCAAAGGGCTCCTGGGCGCGCTGGGCCAGGTCGATGATCTCCTGGGGCGGGTCAAAGGGCAGGTACCGGCCGCCCGAGGCCGTGGTGGTGTTCCACTCGCCGGGCTTGCGGGTGCGGGCGTAGGTGGTCAGGTATTCGTTGCCGAGGAACACCACGCCAAGGTCCTGCTCGCCCAGGTTGATGGCCTTCTGGAGGTAGAAGACCGGGTTCTGGCGCTGATGGGTCATAAGCGCTTCGCGGGCCTCGGGCCCGGGGCGCAGCACCAGCATGCCGCGCGCCTTGGTGGAGTACAGCGGCTTCAGGATGGCCACGCCGTACTCGGACACGGCCAAGAGCGCCTGCTCCAGGTCCTCGGTGATGGTGGTGTCCGGCATGGGGATACCGGAGAGCTGGAGGGTCACGGTGCAGGCCAGGCGGTTCAGCAGGCCCGCGATGGCTTGCGGCTTTGAGAAGATGCGCACCCCGCGCCCGGCCAGATACCGCAGCACCTCCAGGCGGTCGAGCAGGTCGGCCGAGTAGTCCTGTCCCAGCTTCTTGATGAGCAGGCCGTCGAGCTTGGAGAGATCGTGGCCCAGGTACATGGCCCGGCCCGAGGGCAGGTCCAGGCGCACCTGGGCCAGCTCCACCAAAAGCCTTGGCCCGCCGGTGAGCTCGGCCACGCGGTCGGCCAGGGTCTCCGAGGACCAGCCCCCGCGCACCCCGACCACCCCGACCTTGAGACCGTTCAGGGCCAAAGCCGCCTCTGCGGAGGTCTTCATTGTGTGTGTGTGCATCCGTTGTCCTGTCTAGTGAAAGAGGATGTGCTCGGGCAGGCGGAAGGCCTCCCGTGCGTTCCCGGCCCCGGCCCGAGCGCCTGGCCAACGCCACCTTCGCCTATCACGCTGGCCCTGTCCATGCCCGCGGCCGACAGTTGCCTGGGCGAGGCCACCCGGCGCCGGACACCGCCAGCACCCCGCTCAAAATAAGGGGGCGTCCTGCTTCCAGGACGCCCCGCTCACGGAACAAGTGGCGCGGGAGTCTAGGCGCCGAAGAACATGGCCTTGGCCAGCGGCTGGCCCAGCACCGCGTTCAGGGTCGTCCAGTGCATGGTTTCGTCGGCCGCCAGACGCCCGGCGACCTTGGCCAGCCCGCGGTCGCCAAAGGAGGGGATGACCCCGAGATAGGCGTTGACCGCGCCGAGCTCCAGGCGCGCAGCCAGGGCCAGCACGTCCTTCTGGTTTTTCAGCGCGGCGGCGTTGAGGGCCTTGGCGTAGTCGGCATTGGTCTTGGCCGCCACCGGCTTGCCGCCGAGCTTCTGGATGGCGCCGGCGAGCAGGTCGCGGTGCGCCTTGTGGTCGTCCTGGAACCTCACGGCCACCTTCAGCACCTCGGGCTTGAGCAGCTTGCTTTCGGCGCCCAGCTGATAGGCGGCGATGCCCTCGTGCTCCAACCCCAGGGCCACGTTCAGGATGTCCACGTCGCCGCCCGGGTTGGCGGCCAAGGCCTGGCCGCCCAGGGCCAGGGTGCCGATGCCGGTCAGCGCGACCAGGCCCGCAATGGACAGCAGGCCCCCGTTTTTCAGCAGGGTGCGGCGCGGGATCTCAAGGTTCGTGAGCTCAGTCATGATCATGCCCTCCATTGAAGTTTCTCCGCAGAAGACACTGGGGAGTTTCTTCGGCCATAGCACATCCTGGTGAACGTGCGCAATGCTTTGGCTACATTTTTGTTGCTGCGCGAATTGGCCTTCAGACCGGCGCGGGGCAGGAATGGGCGCAAATATCGGGAAACCTGGCGAGCCTGAGGCCTGGTCAGCCAGGGTTGGGCTGCGGCGCCAGGGGCGGGCCCACGGCGAAGGGGGGGCGAGGGAGGATGTTTTCGGCCTGCTGCGGCCTGGCTGCGGGCTACCTGGAGGCTACCTGCGGACGGGCGCAGACGCGGACTGCTTCTCGATGACCGTGGACAGGCCGTACTTCTTGATGCGGTAGCCGATCTGGCGCGGAGTGATGCCCAACTCCTCGGCGGCCTTGTACTGCACCCAGCCGTTGCGCCGCAGCGCCGCGATAACCTCGTTGCGCTCCATGGTGCGCAGCGGGGTGCCCCCGGGCAGATGCACACCCTGGCTGCGCTCGGGCTGGGCCTGGCCCTGCATGCCCGACGGATTCAGGTAGGGCTTGAGGAACACCGCGTCCACGCGCTCGCCGTCGCTCATGATGACCAGGCGCTCGATCAGGTTCTCCATCTCGCGCACGTTGCCCGGCCAGTCGTACATGGTCAGGTCGGACAGGGCCCGGGGCGTGAAGGACAGGGTGCGGCCGTACTCGCGCGAGACCATGTCGATGAAGTGATTCAAGAGGGCCGGGATGTCGCCCTTGCGCTGGCGCAGGGCCGGCACCTGGATGGGGAACACGGAGAGGCGGTAGAACAGGTCGGCGCGGAAGCCGCCGTGCTCGGCCAACTCGGCCAGGTCGCGGTTGGTGGCCGCCACCACGCGCACGTCGACCTTGCGCGTCACGTTGGAGCCCAGGCGCTCGAACTCCTTCTCCTGCAAGACGCGCAGCAGCTTGGCCTGGATGCCCAGCGGCAGTTCGCCAATTTCGTCGAGAAAGATGGTGCCCTGGTGCGCGTCCTCGAACCGGCCGGGCTTCGCGCCCGTGGCCCCGGTGAAGGCGCCCTTCTCGTAGCCGAAGAGCTCGCTCTCCAGCAGGTTCTCGGGGATGGACGCGCAGTTGACCTTGATGAAGGCGTGGTTCTTGCGCTCGGAGTACTCGTGGATGATGCGCGCGATGAGGGTCTTGCCCGTGCCGGACTCGCCGAGCAGCAGCACGCTGGCGCGGGTGGGCGCGACCTTGAGGATCTGGCGCTCGACCTCCTGCATGGCCAGGCACTTGCCCACGATATACGGGCCGCGCCGCTCGCGGGTGATCTGCGAGCGTAAGGACACGTTCTCGCGCACCAGGGCCTGCTCGCGTGCCTTGATCTTCTCGTTCAGGGACAAAAACTGGCCGATGAGCGTGGCCACCACGGTGAGGAAGCTCAAATCCTCGTCGTAGCTCACCTCGTCGCCAAAGAGCCGGTCCACGTTGAGCACGCCGAGGCAGCGGCCGTGGGAGACTATGGGCACGCCGATGAAGGACACCCGGCCCTTTTCCAAATGGCGCGAGCCGGTCTTGTCCAGGAACAGGGGCTCGTGCCGGATGTCCGGCACCACGTAGGGCTTGGCGGTCTGGAAGATGAGCCCGGTGACGCCCTCGTCCAGCTCGTACACGCCGCGCTCGCGCTCCTCCGGGGTCAGCCCGTGGGAGGCGCTGATGGCCAGGCGCTCGTTCTCCGGGTCCATGAGCGTGATGGTGGCGCGCTTCATGCTGAGGGTCTCGGACAGGATGCGCAGCACCTCGCCCAGGGCGTGCTCCAGGTCCAGCGCCGTGTCGATGATCTGGCAGATGGACGAGAGCACCTGAAGTTTGAGATTGCCAAGCAGGAGTGTCATGCCAGGCTTAAGCAAGTTCAATGCCGATGGGCCACCGGCTGCGTCTTGCGGCGCAACACCAATGAATAACAAACAATACTTCGTTGGCGCAAAGAATCTTCAAAAGGGGTGTTATTACATTTTTGCAAATCTATGCCCATTTCTTGTCGATTGTCTCACAGAATTGCACAATACCGTGCTCTGCCCCGCCCGGACTCGGCACAGCCTCACGCGTAGACCGCGAAGCGCTCGCCCAGGACCAGATCCCGCGCGCCGATGCCGCCCTCCGGGCCGTCGGCAAAGGCCTCCACCCGGCGCACCCGGCCCTGGTCGTAGAGCACCACTGTGCCGCCGAACTCGGCCACATCGTCCGGGTCGTGGGTGATGAGCAGCGTGGGCGTGCCCAGGGCCTGGCACATGGCGCGCACCTCGCGGCGCATGCGCGCGCGCAGCAGCGGGTCCAGGGCCGAGAAGGGCTCGTCCAGCAGCAGGGCGCGCGGGCGGCTCGCCAGGGCGCGCAGCAGGGCCACGCGCTGGCGCTGCCCGCCCGAGAGCCGGTCCGGCCGGGCCGAGGCCAGCTCGGTCAGCCCGCCCAGGTCCAGCAGCTCGGCCACGCGGCGGCGCGCGGCCGCGTCCAGCCGCCCGAAGAGCCCGGCCCCCAGGCCAAAGCCCACGTTCCGGGCCACGCTCAAATGCGGGAACAGGGCATAGTCCTGGAACACCAGGCCCACGCCGCGCTCCCGGGCAGGCAGGTTCACGCCGTGCGCGGCATCGAAGAGCGTGCGCCCGTCCAGCTCCATGCGCCCGGCGTCCGGACTGAGATGCCCGGCCAGGGCGCGCAGGGTCAGGGTCTTGCCCGAGCCCGACGGCCCGAAGAGCACGATGGAGCGGCCCTCGGCGCTGAAGGACGCGTCCAGACGAAACTCCTGGGTTCCGCTCCGGAGCGCCTTTTGGATGTCCAGGTTGAGCGCCACAACCGCCTCAGCTCACGGCTTCCTGAACCCGAAGGACTGGAGGATGCGCTGGCCCTCCAAACCCAGGAGGAAGTCCACAAAGGCCTTGGCCTCGGTCTTTTGGCCCGTGGCAATGACGGCCACAGGATACAGGGCCGGGGTTTTGGTCGGGACCTCACGCACCACGCGCACCCTGGCTCCGGCCTGCCTGGCGTCGGTGGAGAACACAAAGGCCGCGTCCACCTCGCCGCGCGAGACGTAGTCCAGCACCTGGCGCACGTTGTTGCCGTAAATGTACTTGGGCCGGAGCGCGTCCCACAGCCCGGCCAGCTCGAGGCACTCTCTGGCGTAGCGCCCGGCGGGCACGCTGTCCGGGTTGCCCAGGGCGATGCGCAGAACCGCGGACCCGGCCAGATCGCGCTCACCCGTCAGGGCCAGCCTGGAATCCGCCGGGACCACCAGCACCAGGGCGTTGCGCGCGAAGTCGCGCCGGGTGCCGGGCAGGATGAGGCCCTTGGCCGCGGCCTGGTCCATGGTCTGCTCGTCCGCGCTGGCGAACACGTCCACGGGCGCGCCGTTCTCCATCTGCTTGAGGAGCGCGCCCGAGGCCCCGTAGTTGGCCACGACCTTTAGGCCCGGGTGCGCGGCCTCGAAGTCCTTTTTCACGACGTCGAAAGCGTTGGTCAGGCTGGCCGCGGCCGAGACTACGATCTCCTGGGCCGAGGCCACGCGGGCGAACAGGAGCAGGGTCAGGGCCAGCAGGCCGATGATGTTCTTGACGCGCTCCATAAGGCACCTCCCGTTTTTCAGAACGTGTTCAGGCTGGGCAGGACGTCTTGAGAAAGCGGCCCGAGGCCAGGAGCAGGGTCACGCACAGCAGGGACACCAGCAGCACCAGAAAGGCCGCCTCGCTGTCGCGCCCGGCCTGCACGGCCTCGTACACGGCCAGCGACAGGGTCTGGGTGCGGCCAGGCAGGCTCCCGGCGATCATCAGCGTGGCCCCGAACTCGCCCATGGCCCGGGCCAGGGCCAGCATGGTGCCGCCGAGCACCCCGCGCCAGGCCAGCGGCAGGGAGACGGCCAGGAACACGCGCAGTTCCCCGGCCCCGAGGGAGCGCGCTGCATGTTCCAGGTTCTGGTCCACGCCCTCAAAGGCCGTGCGCGCGGCCTTGCACACGAGCGGGAAGGCCACCACGCTGGCGGCCAGGGCCGCGCCCTGCCAAGTGAAGATCAGGCTCACGCCAAAGGTCTGCTGCAGCCACTGGCCGAGCACCCCGCGCCGCCCGAAGAGCACCAGCAGATAATAGCCGATGACCGTGGGCGGCAACACGAGCGGCAGGGTGCACAGGGCGTCCAGCACCTCGCGGCCGGGCAGCCCGCGGCGGGACAGGGCCCAGCCCGCGCCCACGCCCGCCAGGAAGGCCCCCAGGGTGGCCGTGAGCGCCACCTTGAGGGTCAGCCCAAGGGGGACCAGGGCCGGGATGAGCAGTTCGGGCAACAGGCTCTGCATGGCTCGTCCTCTTTTGTTCAACCTACCGGGGGGCGTCCTTGCTGCGCACCGCAATGGGGCAGGGCTCGGTCCGGGTTGACTCAAGGTATTCCAGGCACAGGTCCGCGGCAGCGCCGATGCCGCCCAAAGCCCACAGGCTGTCCAGGATGTGCTTGAAGAGATGTGTCAGGTTCATGATGTTCTCCTTTTGCCGCACAGGGCGGTTTACAGGACTCCGAGCAGTTCCGTGTCCGTGAGCGGGCGGCCCAGGCGTCCGGCCAGGGCGCGCACGCGGTCCAGGAGGCTCGCATCACAGCCGCCCTCCGGGCCGAGCGGCCTGCGCAGCCGGTTGAGCGCCGCGCCCAGGGCCGCGCTGCCGCTCTTGGCGCCCACGCCCACGCGTCGGGTGGCGCCCACGGCCTCCGGGGCAAAGGGCTCGAACAGGGCCGGGTCGCGCAGCAGGCCGTGCACGTGCAGGCCCGACTCGGCCGCGAAGATGTCCTCCCCGGCCACGGCCTTGTTGCGCGCCAGCGGCACCTTGGCAGCACTCGCCGCCAGGCGGCACAGCCCGCGCAGGGCCGGAATGTCGTAGCTGGAAGTCTCTGGCCTGCGCAGGGTCAGCCAGGCCGCCACCTCCTCCAAGGCCGCGATGCCTGCGCGCTCGCCCAGGCCCAGGGCCGCGACATCCACGAAGGCTGCGCCGGACTCCAGCGCCGTGACCGCGTTGGCCGTGGCCATGCCCAGGTCGTTGTGGCCATGGAAGCAGACCGGGATGGCGAGCTCGCGCACAAAGGTATCGACCAGCTTTGCCGTGGCCCGGGGCGTGAGCAGGCCCACGGTGTCCGAGACGCGGACGCGCGCGGCCCCGGTCAGCTTTGCTGTGCGGGCGATGGCCAGCGCCTCGGACAAAACAGCCCGGGAGGCGTCCTCCAGGCCGACGGAGATGTAGGGGATGCCCTCGGCCTTGGCCGTACTGACGACAATGCGCACACGCACACACATTTCGGTCAGGGACAGGCCCAGGCGCTTCTGGCGGTGCGCAGCGGAGGACGGCGCGCCGATGTTCAGGCGGTCCAGGCCCAGGGTTGCGGCCTGGCGCACGTCAGCCTCGCGGCAGGGGCACCAGGCCGAGAGGGCCGGGCCGCCCTGGTCCGGGCGGGGCAGATTCACCCTGGCCCAGCGGACAAACTCCGCCAGCCCGTCCTGGCCCAGCCAGCCGCACTCGATCTCGTCCACCCCGGCCGAGGCCAGGATCTCGGCCACGCGCCGCCTGCTGCCGGGTGTGAAGTGGACGCCATAGGCCTGGGCCCCTTCCCTGAGCGTGCTGTCGATGAGCATGGTCCCCTCCTTGGTCTCTTGGCCGGGGGGATTGCACCTCTGGTGCCAGTTGCGCCAAGAGTGAATAAAACCGTGCCAATTCAGCATCTTGCCCATTGCCGTGCACTGCCCAGAATATGCGTACAAAAGTGTAGTTCATACAAATTCGGTATGTAGGCCTGTGTCGGCAGTCTAGCCGATATCTGCGCCCGTGGCGAGAAAAACCTCTTGATATCACGCTGTTGCCACAACGCGTGTGCCCTGGCACGGCCCTTGCCTTACGGCTCGTGTTCCCAAACCAATTGCAATGAGGAGCGCATCATGAAGAAAATGAGAAAGGTGGCCATCTACGGCAAGGGCGGCATCGGCAAGTCCACCACCACCCAGAACACCGTGGCCGGTCTGGCGGAGATGGGCCGCAAGGTCATGGTCGTGGGCTGCGACCCCAAGGCGGACTCCACCCGCCTGCTGCTGGGCGGCCTGGCCCAGAAGTCCGTGCTCGACACCCTGCGCGACGAGGGCGAGGACGTTGAGCTGGAGAACATCCGCAAGCGCGGCTTTGGCGATGTCTGGTGCGTGGAGTCCGGCGGGCCCGAGCCCGGAGTCGGCTGCGCCGGGCGCGGCATCATCACCTCCATCAACATGCTGGAGTCGCTCGGCGCCTACCATGAGTCCGAGGACCTGGACTACGCCTTCTACGACGTGCTGGGCGACGTGGTCTGCGGCGGCTTTGCCATGCCCATCTGCGACGGCAAGGCCGAGGAGAACTACATCGTCTGTTCCGGCGAGATGATGGCCATGTATGCGGCCAACAACATCTGCAAGGGCATCATGAAGTACGCCCAAAGCGGCACCGTGCGCCTGGGCGGGCTCATCTGCAACAGCCGCAACGTGGACAACGAGAAGGAGATGATCGAGGAGCTGGCGCGCCAGATCGGCACCCAGATGATCTACTTCGTGCCGCGCGACAACATGGTCCAGCGCGCGGAGATCAACCGCAAGACCGTCATCGAGTTCGACCCCACCGCGGGCCAGGCCGACCATTACCGCAACCTGGCCAAGGCCATCGACGGCAATGAAAACTATGTCATCCCCAAGCCGCTGCCCATGGACGACCTGGAGAAGCTGCTCATGGACTTCGGCCTCATGGAAGCCTGCTAAACCCACACCGAATAGAGCGAGGAGGAAATACTATGATCATGGTGAGAGCAATCGTCCGTCCCGAGAAAGCCGACGACGTCCTGGCAGCCCTCATGGACGCCGGGTTCCCCGCGGTGACCAAGTTCTCCGTGGCCGGGCGCGGCAAGCAGCGCGGCATCAAGATCGGCGAGGTCACCTACGACGAGATCCCCAAGACCATGCTCATGAGCGTGGTGAAAAACGCCGACCGCGACTTCGTGGTCGAGACCATCATGAACGCCGCCAGAAGCGGCAAGAAGGGCGCCTTTGGCGACGGCAAGATCTTCATCTGCCCGGTGGACGAGGTCTACACCGTGAGTTCAGGGGTCTGCGAAACGGCCACACCCGAGGAGGCGTAAGCCCATGAAGGAAGTCATCGCGGTGGTGCGCATGAACATGATGAACCGCACCAAGCAGGCTCTCACAGACGCCGGCATCGACGGCTTCTTCGCCCACGAGGCCCAGGGCCGCGGCGTGGGCCTGGCCAACCCCCACGTGCTCCAGGGCGCGGCCAGCGGCTACGAAGAGGCCGTGGCGCTGCTCGGCGAGCGTGGCAAGCTGTACCCCAAGCGCATCATCTCCGTGGTGGTGCCGGACAAGTCGGTCAAGGCCGTGGTCCAGACCCTGATTGCGGCCAACCAGACCGGCAAGCCCGGCGACGGCAAGATCTTCG
>JANXYI010000436.1 GCA_025350085.1 Deltaproteobacteria bacterium | reverse complement strand
GCCATGACCGCGGCCAGCCTGGCCAAGACCCCGCGCGCCGTGGTCTCCCGCGCGGTCTGCGGCACGCTTGGAGGCGCTGTCATCGTGAACCTGCCGGGCAGCCCCAAGGCCGTGCGCGAGTGCCTAGGCGCGCTGCTCCCGGCCCTGGCCCACACCATCGAGAAGCTCCAGGGCGACCCCGCGGATTGCGCGGCCGGGTAGGGCATCTGCTTCTTGCGCTCCGCCTTGTCGTGGGGTATAAACACTTGTTTGAAAGCAGCCGATACACCAACCAGGCGCCCTTGCGCCTGCCACTCTGCCACTGCGACGAGGATACCGAAGATGCGCACCCTTGCCTTGAAATATGCCGCCACCTTAAGCCTGCTGCTGTTGGCCTGCCCGGCCCTGGCCCAGAATCCGGCCCCGGCTGAAGTCCCGGCCCCGGCCGTTTCCCCTGCACCAGCCCCGGCCCCGACCAAGGCCGAGGCCCAGGCCTCGACCTCGGCGGCGAACCTGCCGGTTTCGGCGAACCTGGACCTCAAGCAGAGCGTGGAGCGCGGCCTGGCGGCCAACCCGACCATGGTCTCGGCCCGGGCGCAGCTCAAGGGCTCGGACTATCTGGTCAACTCGGCCACGGCCGACTTTTTGCCCACGGCCACGGCCAGCTACGGCTTCTCGCGCTACGGCGAGCAGCCCAGGTCCAGCACCGGCGGCGCGGACCAGACCCTCTGGACCGGGCGGCTGAACATCCACCAGCCCGTGTTCGTGGGCTTCAAGCTCCTGTCCACCTTCCAGAAGGCCCGGCTGGCCAGGGACCAGAACGACGCCAGCCTCACCCAGGCCGAGCTCTCGCTCATCAGCGCCATCCAGACCAGTTTCCTGGCCCATCTGAAGGCCCGGATGGACGTGAAGAGCGCCGAGGACTCGGTGGAGCGCCTGCGCTCGCAGCTCAAGGTCACCCAGGCCTTCTTCGACGTGGGCCTGAAGCCCAAGCTCGACGTGCTCCAGGCCGAGGTAGACCTGGCCACGTCCCAGCAGGACCTGCTCAAGGCCAGGAATTCCCACGACACCACCAGGGCCAAGCTCAATGCGCTGCTCAACCTGCCGCTCGAGGCCCCGCTGGAGTATGTCGGCGACCTGGTCTACACCCCCTTCGGCCTGGACCTGACCGAGTGCCTGAACCGGGCCTTCAAGAACCGCCCGGACATCCTGGTGGGCATCAAGAGCGTGGAGATGGCGGAAAAGGATTCCGGCATCACGGCCAGCGCCTTCTATCCGCAGGTCTCGGCGGACCTCGACTTCTACCGCAAGGGCGACCATCCGGGACTGAACGGCAGCCCGAACATGACCGACACCAGCAAGTCCTACTGGACGGCTGGCGCCAACGCCTCCTGGACCTTCTTCCAGTGGGGCAGCACGTATTTCCAGACCAAGAGCGCGGATGAGACCGTGAACAAGCTGCGCGCGGCGCTGGACAACACCCGCCTGAACGCCGGGTATGAGGTCAAGCAGGGCCTGCTCTCCCAGCGTGAGGCCGCGGACCGCATCAGCGTGGCCAGGAAGTCCGTTGACGCCGCCCGCGAGGCCTATCGCATGGCCCAGGCGCGCTACCAGGCCCAGGTGGGCACCAACACCGACGTGCTCATCGCCCAGGCCAGCCTCAGCACCAGCGAGGCCCAGCTCTCCCAGGCCCTCTCGGACTACCAGACGGCCATCGCCAATCTGTACGTGTCCATGGGCGAGAAGAATCCCGAACTGTCCACCAGCAAGTAGGGGGCGGGCGTGGGTTTTCTGTCTTCGTACCGCCGCCGGCCGGAGCCGCAGACGCTCAAGGGCCTGCGCTGCCCGGCCTGCGGGGGGGCGCTTTACGTCAGCCGGGCCTGACGCGAGGTGAATTTGCGCTGCAAGGTTTGCGGCGCCACGCACCCGATGCGCGACTTCGCCCGGCAGATGGACGAGGCCTTGGAGGAGGAGGTGGCCTTTGTGCCCCTGGACCGCCTGTGAGCTCAACCGGCGCCCTGTTCTAGGCGCAACGGCGACC
>JANXYI010000423.1 GCA_025350085.1 Deltaproteobacteria bacterium | reverse complement strand
CCTCTGCTGGCGGTTGTCGGCGATTCCTACATCGAGGCCCTGATGGTGCCCGAAACGCAGACCATTACCGCACGGCTTTCGCAGGCACTGGTAGGCCAGGCCAGAGTATATGGCTTCGGCCACTCCGGGGCGGCGCTCAGTGACTACGTGGCCTACGCCGCCTGGGCGGCCAGGGAGTTTCATCCCCGCAAGCTCATCATCAGCGTGGTGGCCAACGACTTTGATGAAAGCCTGCAGTCGTACAAATCCGCGCCGGGCTACCATGCCTATGCGCCCGGGCCCGACGGCGGGTTGCGCCTGACCCGTCGGGATTACCACCCCGGGCTTGGCGTGAACCTAATCACCAGATCCAGGCTGCTCATGTACCTGCTGACCAATGTCCAGATCACCTCCCTGCCCGAGCGGCTGCACCAGCTGCTCCGGGGCCGCGGCGCTTACGTGGGTCAGACCCTGGCCAGAGCCGAACCCCGACGTGTGCAGCAGTCCCTGGAGGCGATAGACGCTGCCCTGCGCGACCTGCCGCAGGTCACAGGCTTGGCTGCCGCGGACATCTGTTTTCTGGTGGACGGACTCCGGCCGAACCTCTACGACCTGGAGCAGCTCCAGGCAGCCCAAGACAGCTTCGCGGGAGTGATGCTTACGGCCTTTGCGGACAGGGCTCGCGCCGCAGGGTTTGCCGTGGTAGACCTCGAACCTGCCTTCATTGCCGGGCACAAGGCAACGGGTGAGCGGTATGAGCACCCGCGTGATGGACACTGGAACGCGGGCGGGCACGCCGTGGCGGCCAAGGCGGTGCTTGATTCCGGATTCCTGAAAGGGTTCCCTGGAGGGGCACCATGAGGCTGCTCTTCAGCATCCCCAGCATGCAGGTCGGGGGAGCCGAGCGGCAACTTACCGTCCTGGCCAACGGCTTGGCCGCGCGAGGACACGAGGTGACCGTGGCAGCCTTTGCCCCCGGCCCCTTGGCTGCGGACCTGCGCGGGGTTTCATTCCTGGAACTGGGCAAACGCTCGCGCCTGGATAACCCCGTCGTACTCTGGCGACTCGCCCGAATTTTGCGGGAACTCCGGCCTCAGGTCCACTACGCCGTATTGGGCATGCCGAACATCCTGGGGGCACTGCTCCGCCCGTTGTTCCCGCAGACCCGGCTGATCATGGGCGTACGGGCCTCGGAGGTGGGGCTTGGCTCCCTTGGTTTTGCGACCAGGTCCGTGTACTCTCTGGAACGCCGCCTTGCTGTGGTAGCTGACGCAATCATCGTCAACTCTGAGGCTGGGTGCCGCCATGCCCTGGCCCTGGGCTTCCCTGCCCGGCACCTCGTTGTGGTGCAAAACGGAATCGACACCCTGCGCTTCGCTCCGCAACGCGAACTCGGCGCGAACCTGCGGACCCGGTGGGGCATACAGCCCGACAACATCCTGGTGGGTCTGCCCGCCCGCCTGGACCCCATCAAGGATCATCCGACATTTTTGCGCGCAGCGGCCGACCTCGCACGGCGGCACGACGAAATGCGCTTCGTGTGCATCGGTGGAGGCCCGGAGCAACAACGGGAATCCCTGGCGCAACAAGCCCGGGAACTGGGGCTGGGGTCGCGGCTGGTCTTTGCCGGAGAATGCCGCGACATGCCCGCAGCCTATAACGCCCTCAATCTGGCTTGTCTTTGCTCACGCGGGGAGGGATTCCCCAACGTCCTCGGCGAGGCCATGGCCTGCGGTGTGCCCTGCGTAGCCACGGATGTGGGCGACGCGGCGCGCATCTTGGGGGAAATTGGGGAGGTGGTCCCCAACCTGGGCGACCCCGCAGGATTAGCCGCTGCCCTGGAACGCCTGTGCGGACGGCTGCAAGCATCCCCCGAGGGCATGGCCAAGGCGGCGCGGGAACGCATCCAGTCGCTGTTCAGCACCGAAGCCATGCTGGAAGGCACGGAGGCCATATTGCGGAAGCGGGTGCGATAAACCGCGAGTCTCAGAGCCTTGGCTTGAGGTGCGTGTAAAGCAGATTTACAGACTGGCAGACATCCAACCGCTCCGTGGGAATAATCAGGGAGCAGTCAAGGGGTGGCTCATAGAGCGCGGAGACCCCCGTGTAGTTCTTGATCTTCCCCTCGCGGGCTAGACGGTAGTATCCCTTGGCATCGCGCTGCTCGCACAACTCCACCGGGCAGTTGACGAACACTTCGATGTAATCTTCAGCGCCGACGATCTCCCGGATCATGGCCCTGTCCTCGCGCAACGGGGAGATGAACGCGCAGATGCAGATGATGCCCGCATCGACGTAGAGCTTGCCGAGTTCGCTGATCCGGCGCATGTTCTCGCGCCGGGCCACCGGCGTAAAGCTCAAGTCCGAGCACAGCCCGCGGCGAACGTTGTCCCCGTCCAAGACATAGCTTCGGATACCCTCCTCGTGTAGGCGCTGCTCAAGCAGATGTGCGATGGTGGATTTGCCCGATCCTGAAAGTCCCGTGAGCCACAACACAAAGCTCTTATGCCCGTTCACGGCTTCGCGCTGGGTCCGGCTCACGTAAGCCTTGGGTGAACAGATGTATTTTTCTTCCATGGCGGAGACTCCTGATCGGGTGCGGGCAGGCGTTTGGCGGTGGCCATCCGCCCGTTTGCGGGCTAAATAGGCCGAGCCTAGGCGGGAGTCAAGGCCGCGCCCTGTCGGAAATGGCTGCACAGCGCAACAGAGCGCCAGTTTCCTAAAACTGGAAATAGATGAAGCTCTTGGCCCCGCCGGAACCCATGATCATGGCCAGCGCCCAGCACAGGGCGTAGGCACTCGCGCGCACAGGGAGAGATAGTCCCAGGAAGGCGTGGGCCAGCCGCCATCTGCCAGACCAGTACTGCGCCAACCAGCCCCCGGCAGCGATCACCAGCACCGCCAACATGCCTACGGTGAACGGTCCGGAAGCTTTGAGATTGAACAGTTCCTGGGCGTAGGCCACGAGGCTGCCAAAGTCCCTGGCCCGGAAGGGCAGCCAGGTAAGGGCTGCCAGGTGGAACACGAGCAGCGCGCGCCAGGCCGGGGCGGGAGAACGGTCGCGGTTCATGCCCAGCCAGCGCTCCAGAGCCAGGAGCGCCCCGTGCATGGCCCCCCAGAACACGAAGGTCCAGGCCGCGCCGTGCCACAGGCCGCAGAGGGTCATGGTCAGCATGAGATTCACCAGATCGCGGGCGCGCGAGCCCGTGCGGCTGCCGCCGAGCGGGATGTACAGATAGTCGCGCAGCCAAGCGGACAGCGTCATGTGCCAGCGCCGCCAGAAGTCGCTGAAGCTGCCAGCTGCGTAGGGCCGGCTGAAGTTCTCCGAGAGCCGGAAGCCCATGAGCCGCGCACAGCCCAGGGCCAGGTCCGTGTAGCCGCTGAAGTCGAAATAGATCTGGAATGCAAAGGCGTAGACGCCCACCCAGGCCGTAACGAAGCCCACCCCGGCGGGATGGTCAAAGGCGACGTCGGCATAGCGGGCCAGGAAGTCCGCCAGCACGATCTTCTTGAACAGCCCCCGGAAGATGCGCATGAGGGCCTCATCCAGGGCCTCGGCGTCCAGGCGCGGGTGCTCGCCGATCTGGTGCATGAACACCGAGGCACGCACGATGGGCCCGGCGATGAGGTGCGGAAAGTAGGCCACGAAAAAGGCGAAGCGGCACCAGTTCGTCTCCGCCGGGATGACGCGGCGGTAGACGTCGATGGTGTAGGTCATGGACTGGAAGGTGTAGAAAGAGATGCCCACGGGCAGGATCACGTTCAGGTCCACCCAGCCCAGATGCAGGCCGAGATGTTCGGCCAGGGCCGCTGCGCTGGCGGCAAAGAAATTGACGTATTTGAAGTAGGCCAGCATGCCCACGTTGAGGGACATGGAAGCCGCAAGCCAGAGTTTGCGCGCGCGCGGCGACTTGGCGCGCGAGATGCAGAGCCCGGCCAGCCAGTCCACATGGGTGGTGAAGATGAGCAGCAGGATGAGCTCGTGGTTGTTGCTGGCGTAAAAATAGTAGCTGCCCAAAAGCAGCACCCAGATGCGCAGGCGCGGCCAGCCCACCGTGGCCCAGCAGAGCGTCAACACCGCCAAGTAGAAGACAAGATATTCCGGACTGTTGAAAAGCATCTCAGAGCTTCCGCACTGGGTGCAGGTGCGGACGCAGCACGGCGGCCAGGAGCCTGCTGAACTTCTCCGCCCCGCGCGAGTTCAAGTGGTTGAAGTCAAAGTAGTCGGCATCCGTGAGCTGATCCAGGTCCGCGCGCACAAAGGCGAACCCCCGTGCCTCCACCTCGTGGCGCACCGGGCCGTCCATGAAGGCACGCATCCGCAGCTTCTGCGTAGGATCAGGGTAGCAGTAAGGCGCCTCTTCCAGCACGTTGACCACCAAATGGACATTGTTCACCCGGAACAGGTCGAGCATGGCCAAATACAGCGCC
Source organism: Deltaproteobacteria bacterium (assembly GCA_025350085.1). Lineage (GTDB taxonomy): Bacteria > Desulfobacterota > Desulfovibrionia > Desulfovibrionales > Desulfovibrionaceae > Humidesulfovibrio. Next base: position 5,096 of record JANXYI010000423.1, on the reverse strand, counting down.
CAGCGCGAGGGGTCCGGCGCCAGGCCTGTCGGCTGTGCCATGTCCGTTGTTGCATTGAGTTGCTGCCGGGCACGGAAGTGCGCCGGGTCGAGCTCCTCCAACAGATACCCGCCTCCGCGCATGAACTGCGCGACGGCCACAGGCCTCCCCTGGGGCGACTGCACCTCGGCGCGGACCACGCTTGGCCGGGCCAGGGCCTCTTGTTCGAGCCTCCGAAGTTCCTCCATCGCACCGGCCTCCTGCCCCCCGGCCACAAGCGGCCAATCTGCCAGGCCTCGCACACGCCCAAGCAGCGCGCCGCGCCGGGAATAAAGGGACAACAGAGGGTTGAAGGCGGCCAGGTTTTCGGCCATCTGCGCCAGTGAAATGCCAACGCCCCGGTACGCCAGAATATTAGTCAGCCCGATTGGGTACTTGTCCAGAATCTCGCCTGCGCCGAAATTCTGTTCACCGATGGTCCATACCACTGTAGTCCCTGGCGGAATGACGGGCGCCAGATCAACTGCTTGGGGATATTGGGTGGGCAGCCAGTGGGCCCAATGCGAGAGGTTGAACGAGCGCGTGCCGAGCAGGGGATCGAGGACTTCCGGCTGCATGGCGCAATAGGTGCGGCTGTCGCCCAGGAAGATGAGGTTGAGGGAGGCCGAGTGGCGCTGATACCAAGCTCCCTTGGAAAGCAGTTCGCCCGCAGGGTTCGGGGCATCGCGTATGTGCCCATGCACGAAGTGCAACGCCAAGCTTAATGCTCCGAGTATGGCAAAGAACCAGATTGTGTACCGAACAGTCCGCCCTGGCATACCCCTCCCGCCCCATATTCACGCGCATCGACTGCCGATCCGGAATGGTAGCGAACTTCTGTAGAGAGGTCAAAACCGTTAGCCAACGCAAAGACAGTTTGGGCGCGCCCGTCCGTTTGCTCTGGGTGGCACCTCAAGAGCTAGCCTGTTGGACTAATCCTGCGGACAGCCTAAACCCAACTCCCGCCCGCAGGACGCAAAAAAAGAGCCGGGCAGGCCCCCCACCTGCCCGGCAACACGCCGGTCCAACCGACGCGGCCGCCGGAAACGTTGCCGCCCGGCGCACAGCACCGATATATCAATAATCATTCCAAACCCGCCTGATCTATTTTCCCCTGACATTGCGGGGAAGTACATTTTCCCGTGCCCCACCCCTGGTCAATTTCGCGGGGCTTTGGTATGGTCCGACCAGAATTCTTCCGGACTTCCCGGAATCCTTGGTGCCAAATCCTGGGAGAGCCTGTGGCCAAAATCCTTGTGGTGGACGACGACGAGCTCATCCGCGAGCTCTTGGCCGATGCCGTGGGCCGCCACGGGCACAAAGCCCTGGGCGCCGGGTCCCTGGCCGAGGCCAGGGTACTGCTGGCCCGCGAGGCCCCGGACCTGGTGTACATGGACGTGCGCCTGCCCGACGGCTCGGGCATCAATGCCCTGGAGGAGATCCGCGCCAGCGCCAGCGCACCGGAGGTGATCATCATCACCGGCCAGGGCGACCCGGACGGCGCGGAGCTGGCCCTGCGCTGCGGGGCCTGGGACTACATCGAGAAGCCCACCTCGGTGGAGCGTATGGTCCTGCCGCTGCTCCGCGCCCTGGCCTTCCGCGAGGAAAAGCAGCGGCACGGCTCCCCGGCCCTGCCCGCGGACTCCGGCATCGTGGGCACCAGCCCGAAGATGGCCGCCTGCCTGGCCCAGGCCGCCATGGCCGCGGCCAGCGGGGTCGACGTGGTCATCAGCGGCGAGACCGGCACCGGCAAGGAGATCTTTGCCCGGGCCATCCACCAGAGCGGCAGCCGCGCCCGGCACAAGTTTGTGGTGGTGGACTGCACCACCCTGCCCGGCAACCTGGCCGAGTCCGAGCTCTTCGGCCACGAGCGCGGCTCCTTCACCGGGGCCGACCGCCGCCAGACCGGGCTCATCGCGCAGGCCGACGGCGGCACCCTGTTCCTGGACGAGGTGGGCGAGCTGCCGCTCGCCATCCAGGCCAAGTTCCTGCGCGTGCTCCAGGAGCGCTCCTTCCGTCCCCTGGGCGGCGAGGTGGAACTCAAGAGCGACTTCCGGCTGGTGGCCGCCACCAACCGCGACCTGGCGGCCATGGTCCGGCGCGGCGAGTTCCGCGAGGACCTGCTCTACCGCCTGCGGTCCTTTTGCATCGGACTGCCGCCCCTGCGCGAACGCGAAGGGGACATCGCGGCCCTGGTGGCAGCCCACCTGGCCAAGGCCGCGGAGCGGTCCGGGGAGCGCGTGCGCGAGGCCAGCCCGGAATTCATGGAGCTGCTCCAGGCCCACGACTGGCCGGGCAACGTCCGCGAGCTGCTGCAGACTGTGGACATGGGCCTGGTTTCAGCGCATGCTGAACAGGCACTCCTGCCCCAGCATCTGCCGCTCGACCTGCGTGTGCGGCTCATGCGCCGCAGCGTGTCCGGCAGGGCTGAGGCCGTGCAGACGACCGCCGCGGCCTCCGGCGCGTTGACGCCTGGAGGGGCGCCCTGGCGCGCGCACCGCGCGCGCGTGCTGGACGAGGCCGAATGCGCCTATTTTGCCGCGCTGCTGCAACAGACCGGTGGGGATGCGGCCCAGGCCGCGCAGCTGTCCGGGCTCAAGTCGGCCCGGCTGTATGAACTGCTGGCCAAGCACGGGCTGCTCAGGGCCAAACGCGGCGCGGCCCCCATTCCGGAATTTCCGGAATGATGTGGCCGCGACCCGATGACTCAGAGACTATTTCTTGTCTGGACAGTGGCTTGGGATACCGACAAGACTTGGAACGGATCTTGATTGCCAGAATAGCGGCGGCAGGGGCGAGCCCTGCCCCAACCTGCGGGGGAAAGCGCAATGGTCAAGATTCTCATCGCTGAGGACGACGCCCTGTCGCAGAAATTCGTGTCCACCGTGGTGGACCGCATGGGCCACTGCGCCTTTGTCAGCCCCAACGGCCGCCACGCCTGGGAGACGCTCTGCGCCGAAAACCGCTTCGACATGCTCATCACCGACATCATGATGCCCGGCATGGACGGCACCACGCTCATCCGCACCGTGCGCGCGGACCAGCGCTTCACCACTCTGCCCATCATCATCATGTCCGCCTTCATCGGCGTGAGCGAGATCGCGGGACTGCTGGAGATCGGGGCCACCTGGTTCATGGCCAAGCCCGTGGAGCGGAACATACTCGAGGACTACATCGCACGGGCGATCAAGTAGCGCGGCCCGCCCGCGCCGGAGTGCGTCATGCGAAGCCACCCGCCAGCGCCCCCGGACCAGGCTTCCCTGGCCAAAGTCCGGCCCGGCCTGCCACGAGCAGGCCGCACAGCCCCCGGCGGATTGCCGGGCCGCGCCCGGGCTTATCTCGACCTCGTCTGCCTCGGCCTTGTCCTTTCCGCCCTGATCCTTCTGGCCCTCTCCTGCGCCACCGGCCCGCTGCTGGCCGCGCAGGCCCCCGGCACCCCGTCTCAGGAATCCATCGCCCCGTTCAAGGAACTCATTGCCGTGGTCCCGGCCAACGTGCCGCCGTCCTATGCCCCGGCCGCCGACGGCTCGCCCGGCGGCTTCGGCGTGGACGTTTTGCGCCGGATCGCGGCCGACGCCGGCTACTCCGTGCGCCTGGTGACCACGGCCAACCTCGTGGAGGCCGAGCAGCTGCTGCGCGCGGGCCGGGCCCATGTGCTGCCCGGCCTCGGCCCAAGCCCGGCCCGGGAAAAGGTCTTCGCCTTCACCCGGCCCTTTGAGATCCAGCCCGTGCACATCTTCTTCCGCGCCGGAACCCCGCCCCTGGAGGACGAGGGCGCCCTGGCCGGCAAACGCCTGACGCTGGTGGTCGGGAGCATTCCCGCGGAGCGGCTGCAGGGGCGGACGGACCTAAGCGTCCAGTACTCCCAGACCCTGGCCGAGGCCATCTTCGACGTGCTCTCCGGCGAGGCCGACGCCCTGGTCTACCCGGCACCGGCCGTGCAGCAGGCCGCGCAGGCCGCCGGGGTGGAGCACAAGCTCGGCCGCAGCGGCCGCCCCCTGTTTGAGGTCGGCCAGGCCATGGCCGTGAACAGGAACCTGCCAGAGGTGCGCCAGCGGCTGGACAAGGCGCTGGACACCTTCCGCGACACCGAGGACTTCCGCGAACTGTTCCGCAAATGGCACCCCGCGCCCAAGGTGCCCCTGTTCCCGCCTGCGGCCCTGTGGGCCATGGCCGCCCTGGCCGTGGTCCTCACCGCCGCGCTCCTGGCCTGGCGCTACGTCTCGCTGCTGCTCCTGAACCGCAGGCTGACCCTGGCCGTGGGCGAGCGCGACAGCGCGCTCGGCGCCCAGCGCCTGACCGAGGAACGCCTGGAGGCCCTGTTCACCCTGGCCCACATGGAGGCCGCCAGCACCGAGGAGCTCGTGGCCTTTGCCCTGGAGCAGGGCGTACGCCTCACCGGCAGCCAGACCGGCTCGCTCTATTTCGTCCATGGGCAGAGCGTGGACCTGGGCCAGTCGGCCTGGTCCCTGTCCGTTGAGGGCGGCCGCACCCGTCTGGAGACCCTGGCCGCTGCGCCGACCGGCCCCGAAGGCCAGGCCGGGCTCTGGGCCGAGCCCCTGCGCACGCTCACCCCGTCCATCGTCAACGACTGTCCCGCGCACCCCGAGTGCGTTGCGCCGCCCGAGGGCCAGAGCCCGGTGCTGCGGCACATGAGCGTGCCCCTGGTGGAGGGCGGCCGCGCCCTGGCCCTGTTCGGCGTGGGCAACAAGCCCGAGCCCTACGACGACACCGACGCCCGCCAGCTCCAGCTGTTCCTCTCCGGCCTGTGGCGCGTGCTCAAGGCCCGCCGCGACGCCGACGCCATCCGCCAGGCCAGGGACTACGCCGAGAGCCTGCTCCACGGCGCCAACGCCATGGTCGTGGGCCTGGACAGAAAGGGCCGGGTCACGGCCTTCAACGCCGCGGCCGAAGAGATCACGGGCTATGCCCGCAGCGAGATGCTCGGCAGCGACTGGTTCGCCATCCTGTACCCCGACCTCCGCGCCCTGGAGATCGCCTCCCTCTACCGGCTGATCATGGCCGGGGAGGCCGAGCTGGACCGGCACGACGAGACCCCGCTCATCACCAAGGACGGC
>JANXYI010000401.1 GCA_025350085.1 Deltaproteobacteria bacterium | reverse complement strand
GCGCGGCGTCTGCATCCCAGTTCGATTTACACGGAGCCCCTGAAGCTGCGCAGCCTGGAGACGCGCTTCGAGAAGATCCTGCGCAAGAACGCCGCGCGTGGCCGTGTGGACGTGTCCTTAAGTGTGGAGACGCGCTCGGCGGCGCTCCTCGGCGTCAGCCTGAACACGGCCCAGGCCGGGGCCATGCTCGACCAGCTGCGGGCCTTGGCGAAAGTGCAGGGCGTGGATTTCGCGCCGGACATGAACCGGCTCATCTCGGCCTCGCACCTCTGGCGCGACGACTCGGCCGAGCCGGACCCCGGCCTGGTGGCCAGCCTGGAGAAGGGGCTCAAGGACGCCCTCAAGGACTGGAACAACTCCCGCCGCGTGGAGGGCGCGGAGCTGGCGCGCGACCTCAAGGAACGCCTCACGCGGCTGCGCGTGCTGGCAGCCAGCGTGGCTGAACGCGTACCCGCGGTGCTGCGCGACAAGCAGGCTGCCACGGCCGAGCGCCTGACCGCCCTGGTGGCCCAGGCGGGCCTGACCTTCACCGAGGAGTGCCTGGCCCAGGAAGTGGCCGTGCTGGCCGACCGCCTGGACGTGTCCGAGGAGATTACCAGGCTCGGGGCGCACCTGGACCGCCTGGAAGAGGCCGTGGCCGCCGAGGGCGAGGCGGGCAAGCGCCTGGACTTCCTGATCCAGGAGGCCTTCCGCGAGATCAACACCTGCGGCAACAAGGCCCAGGATGTGGAGTTGAGCCGCCTGACCGTGGAGTTCAAGGTGGAGTTGGAGAAATGCCGCGAACAGGTGCAGAATCTGGAGTAGGTGGGTGATGGACAAGACGCAGCAGAAGCAGCGCCAGCGGCTGGTGAGCCTGGGCTTCGGCAACTTCGTGGTTGCCGCCCGGGTCATCGCCATCGTGGACCCGGCCAGCGCGCCCATGCGCAGACTGCGTGAGGATGCGCGCCAGGAGGGCCGACTCATCGACGCCACGCAAGGCCGCAAGACGCGCGCCATCGTGGTCACGGACTCCAATCACGTCCTGCTCTCGGCCATCCAGGCCGAAACCATCGGCCAGCGGTTCCAGGCCGAGGATTCCGGCGCCCGTCGCGAGGAGGAATGAGAGCCGTGACAAGTGCACCGAGCATTATGGAGAGCCGCCGCCTGGGCCTGTGCCTGGTCATCTCCGCGCCCTCTGGCGCGGGCAAGAGCACCCTGGTGGGCAGCCTGCGCAGGCAGTTTCCGCACTTCGCCTATTCCGTGTCCTGCACCACGCGCGAGCCGCGGGGCTCGGAAAAGGACGGGGTGCACTACCACTTCATCAGCCGCGAGGAGTTTGTGTCCCGCCGCGATAGCGGGCGTTTTGCCGAGTGGGCCGAGGTCCACGGCAACCTGTACGGCACACCCAAGGGCCCGGTGCAGAAGCATCTCACCGCCGGGCGCGACGTGCTCTTCGACATCGACGTGCAGGGCGCCTTGCAGCTCAAAGGCGTGTTCCCCCAGGGCCTGTTCGTGTTCATCCTGCCGCCCTCGCGCGAGGAGTTGGAGCGCCGCCTGCGCGGACGCGGCACGGACACAGCCGAGGTCATTGCCCGGCGCCTGGGCAACGCCCTGGGCGAGCTCAGGCAGGCCGTGCATTTCGACTACCTCATCGTCAACGGCGACCTGGACCTGGCTGCCGACGAGCTGCGCGCCGTGTACCTGGCCGGGCGCGCGCGCACCGAGAACCGGCCGGACATGCTGAGCGCGCTCTTGGCGCAGTGGGGGGCGTGATGGCCAAGCTCGCCCCTCAACTTGTCATCGCCCTGGACTTCCAGACCGGGCGCGAGGCCCTGGACCTGGCCGCACGCGTTCAAGGCCTCGCGCCGTGGGTCAAGGTCGGCCTGGAGCTCTTCGTGGCCGAGGGGCCGGGCATTGTGCGCGAATTGAAAGCCATGGGCTTCCAGGTGTTCGTGGACTTGAAGTTCCTGGACATCCCGAACACCGTGCGCGGGGCCGTGCGCTCGGCCGTCAAAAGCGGCGCGGGCATGCTGAACATCCATGCCCTTGGCGGCACGGACATGGCCCGCGTGGCCGTGGCTGCGCGCGATGAGGCCGTGTCCGAACTCGGGCTCAAGACCAGGCCGCTGCTTCTGGCCGTCACCGTGCTCACGAGCATGGCCTGTGCAAACGGGAAGGACCCGGACAACCCCATCCTGCAGGGCCGCGAGGCCGCGCAGGTTGTGCTGGAGCTGGCCCAGGCCTCGCACGCCGCAGGCCTGGACGGCGTGGTCTGCTCGGCCCAGGAGGCCGCGCGCATCAAGCAGGCCTGCGGGCCGCAGTTCCTCTGCCTCACGCCGGGCATCAGGATTCCTAATCCTGTTGCCTCGCCAGACGACCAGCGCCGGGTCATGACCCCGGAGGCGGCCGTGGCCGCGGGCTCGGACTTTCTGGTGGTGGGTCGGCCCATCACGAGAGCCGCTGATCCTGTTTCGGCCGCCCGCGACATACTCCATCGAATGGGGGGCAGCATGGCCCAGGCCCAGCCTGTGCGGAACTAGGCCTCCATGCCCTGCAACTGGAAACTGTTGTCCGACGCGCCCGTGCCGGACTCCATCGGCGCCCTGGCCGAGGACCTGGGCATCACCCGGGTCATTGCCGAGGTGCTCTGGCGGCGCGGCTTTACCTCGGCCCAGGACATGGACCGCTTCCTTTCGCCCGGCCTGCGCCACCTCCTGCCGCCGGAGGCCATCCCCGGCCTGACCCAGGCGGCCGAGGTGCTGGCGCGGGAACTCACGGCCGGGGCGCAGTTCTGCGTCTGGGGCGACTACGACGTGGACGGCATCACGGCCACGGCCCTGGTCAAGGACTTCCTGAACAAGCGCCTGGGGCCGGAGGTTGCGGCCCTCGATGGGACGGGGCAAGTGCGCCACTTCCTGCCCAACCGCAAGGAGCACGGCTACGGCCTGAACGTTGCGGGCATCGAGCGCCTGGCCGAGGAGGGCGTCACCCTGCTCTTGACCGTGGACTGCGGCATCAGCGCCGTGGCCGAGGTGGCGCGGGCCAGCGAGCTCGGCCTGACGGTCGTTGTTAGCGACCACCACCTGCCGCCGGACGAGCTGCCTGCGGCCGCGGCCATCTGCAACCCGCAGCTCTGCGGCGGCAGGCTCTGCGGCGGCGCCTGCACCGGCCTGTGCGACCTGGCGGGCGTGGGCGTGGCCTTCATGCTCATGGCGGCCCTGAACCGCCTGCTGCCGGGCGAGGCCGTGGACATGCGCCAGTTCCTGGACCTCGTGGCGCTCGGCACCGTGGCCGACGTGGTGCAGCTCACCGGCCAGAACCGCATCCTGGTGAAGAACGGCCTCCTGCTCATCAAGGAGGCCCGGCGGCCGGGCATCGCCTCGCTGAAAGTCTACAGCGGCTATGACCGCCTGGCCGACCTCGGGGCCGGGCAGATCGGCTTTGGCCTGGCCCCGCGCATCAACGCGGCCGGCCGCATGGCTGACCCGCAGATCGCGCTGGACATGCTGTTGGCCCCGGACATGGACACGGCGAACCCGCTGGCGAGCAAGCTCGACGCGCTGAACGCCAAGCGCCGCAGCTCGGAGCAGGAGATTCTGGAGCAGGCGCTTATTCAGGCCGAGGAACAGCAGGACCGCCTGGGCCTGGTGCTGGCGGGCGAGGACTGGCACGCCGGGGTCATCGGCATCGTGGCCTCGCGCGTGGTGGAGCGCCACTACAAGCCGGTGCTCATGCTCTGCCGCGAGGGCGTGGTCATTGACGAAAACGGCGTCACGACCTGCCCCGGGCACTGGAAGGGCTCGGGCCGCAGCGTGGCCGAGTTCGACCTGCACGAGGGGCTAAGCGGCCTGGAGCATCTGTTCTTGGGTTTCGGCGGGCACAGGCAGGCGGCAGGGCTGTCCATGCCGTTGGAAAACCTGGAGGCCCTGCGCGAGGGCTTCCACTTGGCGGTCGAGGCCGCGCTGGGGCCCGTGGGGCTCAGGCCGTCGCTCAAGCTCGACCGCCAGCTGGCCTTTGGCGAGATCACCTTCACGCTGCTCAAGGAACTGGAGATGCTCCAGCCGTTCGGCATGGGCAACCCGGAGCCGCTGTTCGTGTCGCCGCCGGTGCTGGTCAAGGACTACCGGGTCTTTGGCAAGGACCACGTGAAGCTGG
>JANXYI010000393.1 GCA_025350085.1 Deltaproteobacteria bacterium | reverse complement strand
GCATAGCGGCCGTCGCCGAGCATGCGCAGGAGAAACGAGTGGATGAAGGCGTACAGGCGCGCCTCGGCCGGAGCGCCTGGGGCCAGGCCCATGTCCGGCGGGTGGCGCTTGAGCCCGGCCTCGAAGGCCTCGGTGAGCAGGGCGGTATAGAGTCCTTCCTTGCCGCCGAAGTGGTAGTGCACGGCGGCCACGTTGGCGCGCGCCATGCGGCAGATGGTGCGCACGGTGGCGGCCTTGAAGCCCTGCTTGGAGAAGACCTCGCCCGCGGCGTCCAGCAGCCGTCGTTTGGTGTCTTCGCTCGAATCTTGCGCCATGCACTGCTCCTTGGGGCTGTTTGAAACGCCAGATTAAAACGCTTGATTGACTCTGTCAAATGGAATACTGACTCCCTGCCGCGAATGCGCGGGGAGGATTATGCGAGAAGACAAGCAAAGCGTGGCTACCGGCGACTGGCGGGCCTTCAGTGTGGCCGCGTCCGGCACCTTCATGGCCACGCTGGACTCGGGCATCGTGAACACGGCGCTGCCCACGGTGGCGCGCGGGTTTTCGGCCAGCCTGCCGGAGGTCCAGTGGACCGTGGCGGGCTATTTCCTGGTCATCTCCTGCCTGCTGCCGCTGTTCGGCCGCATGGGCGACATGTACGGCCGCAGGCGTCTGTATTCCCTTGGTTTCATGGTCTTCACGGCCGCGTCCATGCTCTGCGGCGCGGCGCCCAGCCTGTCCCTGCTCATAGCGGCGCGCGTGGCCCAGGGCGTAGGCGCGGCCATGCTCATGGCCAACGGCCCGGCCATCATCATGGCCGCCTTTCCCGGCGCAACCCGCGGCCGGGCGCTGGGCATCATCGGCATGACCGTGGCGCTCGGCGCGCTGTCCGGCCCGGGCCTGGGCGGGCTGCTCATCCAGTCCTTTGGCTGGCGCAGCATCTTCTACGTCAACCTGCCCATCGGGCTGTTCGGCCTGTGGCTGACAAGGCGCTTTTTGCCCCGGCACGAGCGCCTGCACGACGAGTCCCTGGACCTGCCCGGCGCCGGGCTCTTTGCCGTGGGCATGACCGGCATGCTCCTGGCCATGACCCATGGCCACGACTGGGGCTGGGGTTCGCCCGTGGTGCTGGTCTGCCTGGGCCTGGCCGGGGTGGCCTTCCCCTGCTTCGTGCTCTGGGAGCGCCGCGTCAGCCAGCCCATGATCGACCTCGCGCTCTTCCGCATCTGGCCGTTTCTCTCGGGCAACATGGTGGCCTTTCTGTCCTTCATGTCCATGTTCTCAAACGCCATCCTCCTGCCCTTCTATCTGCAGGAGCAGCTGCACCTGACCCCGCTTCTGACCGGCATCGTGCTCTCCACCCTGCCGCTGGTCATGGCCGTGGCCTCGCCGGTGAGCGGCTGGCTCTCGGAGCGCGTGAACTTCGCCACCCTGACAACAGTGGGCCTGGCGGTCATCTCGGCCGGGCTGCTCGGCCAGTCGCTACTCAGGCCGGACACGCCCCTGTGGCGGGTGTTCCTGGGGCAGGTGATCATCGGCCTGGGCGTCGGCATCTTCATGTCGCCGAACAACAACAGCGTGCTCACAAGCGCCCCCCAGGACAAGATCGGCCTGGTGGGCGGATTTCTGGCCCTGGTGCGCAACGTGGGCATGGTCTCGGGCATTGCCGCGGCCATCACCGTGTTCGGCGGGGCGCAAGGCCGGGCCGCGGCCGCAGGCCTGGACAGCGTGGAGTGCTTCTTCGCGGGCTTTAGGGCCGCGCTCACGGCCGGGGCGGTGTTCGCGGGCCTGGCGGGCTGCCTCTCGCTCTACCGGCGCGGCATGTTCCATGACAAGCCCGCGCACGTGGATCGCGTGGTGCGCAAGGGTTCCTGATTTCCCGCATCCCCCTGCATTTCCGCCTTGATTCCTACGCAGCCTTTGGTACACTGATTTCGTAGTACCAGTCGAACCCAAAGGAAGAACCGGCGCCCGTGAACAAGCTCCCGCTGCCAGACTGGATGCGGGGCGGCACCTTCAAGCTCGCCCTGGCCATCGTGGTGCTCCTGTCATTGAGCTCCACGAGCATCTATTATCTGGAAAGCCGCGACACGGTGCCGGGCCTGTTTTCGGCCTTCTGGTGGAGCATGGTCACCATGACCACCGTGGGCTACGGCGACATCGTGCCCGCCACCACCGCAGGCAAGGTCGTCGGCATCATGGTCATGGCCAGCGGCATCGGCCTGGTCTCCACCCTCACCGGCAATCTGGCCTCGCTCCTGGTGGAGCGCAAGGCCCAGAAACGCAAGGGGCTCCTGGAAGTGAAAATCAGCGGGCACGTCATCATTCTTGGTTGGAATTCTTCGGTGCCCGGCCTGGTGCGGGCCCTGCGCGAGAACGGGCTGGTGGACAAGGGGGGGCTCGTGCTGGTCACGGACCTGCCCGAGGAACGCCGCGACGAGATCGCCTTCCAGCTCGACCTGGGCGAGCGGCTGTCTTTCGTGGCGGGCAAGATCGCCCAGGAGAACGTTGTCCACAAGTCCAGACCCGGCAGCGCGGCGCTGGTCTACATCCTGCGCCAGGACAACATGCCCCCGCACGAGAGCGACCAGCAGAGCATCTACGCGGCGCTCACCGTGCGCGGCATGGCGCCCAAGGTGCCCATCTACGCCGAGGCCGCCCAGCCCGACAACCGCGTGCACCTGCTGCGCGCGGGCGTGACCGAGCTCATCGACCGCGGCGAGATCTCGAGCGGTGTGCTGGCCCTGCTCGGGTCCGCGCCCCCGGCCTGGAGCCTGATCCAGACCATCCTGGGGCTGCACGGCCGCCCGGCGCTGGCCCTGCGCCCGCTCACGGAGGCGGAAAAGGCCCTGAGCTGGGGCGACTATTCCCGCGAGCTGCGCCGCCTGGACGGCAGCCTGGCCCTGGCCCTGTGCCAGACCGCGCGCAGCCTGGCCCTAGAGGACATCCTGGACGCGGGCTCGGCGCTGGACCAGTTCATCCTGGAGCTGTTCCAGTCCCACGGCCGGGAGACCAAGCTCGGCAGCCAGGGCGCCAGCGTGCTGGTGAACCCCGAGGACATCCAGCCGCTGGCGAGCTATGACGGGGTGCTGCTGCTGCGCGCCGGAGTCACGGGAGAGAACCCGTGAGCGTGCTCGACTTTTCAAGCATCCCGGTGTTCCAGGGCCTGGACGAGGCGGAGCTCGCCAAGGTCCAGGCAATCTTCCACGAGGAGACCCGGCCCGCGGGCAGTGCGGTCGTGACCGAGGGCCAGACCGGGGAGGAGATGTTCATCCTGGTGCAGGGCCGCGTGCAGATCTCCAAAGCCATGTTCTTGGCGGGCATGAGCGTGCCGCTGCTCAACATGGAGTCCCCGCGCAAGGTGCTGGCCACCCTGGACGACACGGCGCACCCGGTGTTCGGCGAGGTCGCGCTCATCGACTCGGACCAGCGCTCGGCCACGGTGACGGCCATCGCGGACTGCATCTTTCTGGTCACGAACCGCGAACAGTTCTTCGGCCTGGGCCGACGCGAGCCCGAGCTCGGCGTGAAGCTCCTGCTCACCCTGGGCAAGCGCATGGCCGCCACCATCCGCCGCTCCAACCTGGAGGTGGTCAAGCTGACCACGGCGCTGGCACTGTCCTTGCGCAAGAGCGTGATGTAGCCTTGCCCGCAGCAGCAATGCGAAGGGCCGCCCCCAACCGGGAGCGGCCCTTTTTGTTTGGCTGTGCGCGGCCTAGTATTCCAGGTCGCTCTCGTTCTCGATGGGCTGGCTGAAGGTCTTGAGCGACCAGGCCTGGTAGCCGATGACCAGCGGCACGAAGACCAGCGCCACGCCGAGCATGATCTTGAGCGTCAGCTGCGAGGAGGAGGCATTGCTGATGGTCAGGCT
>JANXYI010000386.1 GCA_025350085.1 Deltaproteobacteria bacterium | reverse complement strand
CGTCGACCTTGACCACGCTCTTGAGCGGCCGGGCGGAATAGGTGGAGAACCAGCGGGCATGGGAGCCGTAAACTTCTTCGCGATACACATTTTCCGCGAGGAAGTTTTTGAGGCAGTTGATGTCGCCGATGCAGGCGCAGGCGCCGAGCGCCACCAGGATCTTGGCGTTCTTGCGGATTTCCTTCAGCCGGACCTCGTCCTCGGGCCGGGTGATGGAGCCCTCCACAAAGGCCACGTCGTAGTCGTCCGAGTGGCCGGTGACCACCTCGCGGAAGCTCACCACCTCCACGTGGCCCAGGATGTCGAGCAGGCGCTCCTCGAGGTTGGCGATCTGGAGCTGGTCGCCCTCGCAGCCAGCGAAGTCGAAAAAAGCGATTTTCGGTTTGGCCATGATGTCCTCCCCCGCCAGAGCGCCTAGATGGCTTCCTGGTAGGCCTCGATGTCCGTGTAGCAGAACACGGGGCCGTCGATGCAGGTGTTGAGCTCGTTGATCTGGCAGTGGCCGCACTTGCCCAGGCCGCATTTCATCTTGCGCTCAAGCGACACGAAGATCTGCTCCGAGGCGATGCCCTTCTTGCGGCACTCGGCGATGACGAAGCGGTACATGATCGGCGGGCCGACCATGGCCACGAAGGTATTGGCCGGGTCAAGCTCGACCTTGGGAAGCAGCGTGGTGATGACGCCGACGTTGCCCTTCCAGGTGCTGTCGGGCATGTCCACGGTCTCCATGACCTCCACCTCGCCGCTCTTGGCCAGCTCGGCGATCTCGTCCACGAAGATGCGCTCCTTGGGATCGCGCGTGCCGACCATGAGCACGATGCGGCCGAACTCGTCGCGGTGGCGCAGCTGGTAAAAAAGCAGCGAGCGCAGGGGGATGTAGCCCAGGCCCCCAGCCACGATGAGCACGTCCTTGCCCACGAACTTCATGACCGGGAAGGAACTGCCGTAGGGCCCGCGAATGCCGACCTTGGTGCCGGGCTCCAGCGCATGCAGGGCGCTGGTCACCGCGCCGATGCGCCTGACCGCGATCTCAAAGGTAATCTTGGTGCGCCGGGGCGGGGAGCTGATGGAGAACGGGGCCTCCCCGATGCCGTAGATGGACAGGTTCACGAACTGGCCGGGCTTGTGCGCCAGCGGCTTGCCGTTGTCCTGCTCAAAGGTGAAGCGCGTGACAAAGTCCGACAGCTGGGTCTTCTCCACCAGCGTGACCGGACGCGGCACGTAGGGCGAGAAGAGTTTAGTACTCATGGGCCGTCTCCTCCCACAGTTCATTGAAGACCTTGAGCGGGTTGGCGATGGCGGCCGTGCAGGCGCGCACGCAGCGTCCGCAGCCCACGCAGCCCAGCTCGCCGATCTTGTCGTAGATGTATTTGCCCTTGCGGAAGTACCGGTGGCGGTAGCGATCCTGGGCCTTGGGGCGGAAGTTGTGGTTGCCCGCGACCTTGGCGAAGCTCTCCAGCATGCAGCCGTCCCATTCGCGGTAGCGTACGCCCGTGTCCAGCTGGTCGTCGGACTCCTCGCGGATGTCGAAACAGTAGCAGGTGGGGCACACGGTGTTGCAGGAGCCGCAGGCCAGGCACATCTGGGAGTAGCGCCGCCACAGGGGCGAATCCCAGCATTTGGCCAAGAGGCGCGGGGTCTCCTCCCAGTTGTAGCGCAGGGAGTTCTTGCGGGCCTTGGCCAGGATGCGCGCCTTGGCCCGGCGCGCGCCCTCCTTGTCGCCCGCAGTGGAGGACAGAAGCGCGCCGTTCATCAGCAGGAGCTCCTCGCCCCGGACCGAACCCACCTCGACCATGAAGGAGGCCGGGCTGATCTTGGTCCAGTAGAGGTCATAGCCGTGGGCCACGCTGGCCGCGCCCACGCTGGCCCAGAAGGCCGCGGACGAGACCGTGAGCGGCTCAAAGGCCATGACCACCGTGGCCTCGCGGCGGCGGATGTAGTTCTGGTCCGGGCTGCCGCCCTCCATGAGCTGGTCCAGCTGGTTCAGGGCCTTGACGTCATAGGGGTGCATGCCGAAGAGGATCTGCTTCGGGGCCTCGAACACCGGGGCGGCCTCGCAGGTGCGGCGGTCGTAGGAGATGAGGGCCTCGTGCGGCGGCATGACAAAGCGCTTGGCCGAATTGTAGGCCACATCATAGTCCCAGGCTATTTCCAGGTCCCGCTTCCAGGGCACCAGGTCATAGAATCCTTCGCGCAGCTTGGCCGGGACGTGGAGCGCATAAAGCTTGCTCCACTTCTCAAACAGCCCGGGCAGCTGCTCCTTGTACACGGTGTACGTCGTCATGGTTCCCCTCCGGGATCGGATGGCGGTGACTCTGTTCCTTTGGGGGCTATGAACAAAAACTCAAAAGAGCGCAACCCATGTTCAAAAATGCACATGGATTTCCTGGAAAAATACGTTGCAGCCGCGAAATGCGCCTGGCCGCGCCGCTTTTGCCGACCGATTTTGCCGACGATTTTGCCGGCCGCTTTTGCCGAAAGATGCTCAGCAGATGCCTTTAAGCCAGCTACGCAGCGCAGCAAGCTGCCCGGCCACGGACGCAGGACCAGTGCCGCCAGCCAGGTTCCGGCGGCCCACAGCGGCCTCAAAGGCCAGCACCGCGTACACGTCCTGGTCGATCAGCGGCGAGAAGGAGCGCAGCTCAATCAGGCTCAGGGCCTCCAGGCCAACGCCCTTCTGCTCGGCCAGTGCGACTGCCGCTCCTGTGGCATGGTGCGCCTCGCGGAAGGGCAGGCCCTTGGCCGCGAGATAATCGGCCAGCTCCGTGGCGTTGAGGAAGCCCTTGCCGAGGGCCGCGCGCATGGCCGCGGGCACGAACTCGATGGCTGCCAGCATGTCGGCCATGATGGCCACCGAGGCGCTGACCGTGCGGTCCGCGTCGAAGAACGGCTCCTTGTCCTCCTGCATGTCGCGGTTGTAGGTCAGCGGCAGGCCCTTCATCAGCGTGAGCAACGAGGTCAGCGCGCCGTACACCCGGCCGGTCTTGCCGCGCATGAGCTCGCAGACGTCCGGGTTCTTCTTCTGGGGCATGATGCTCGAGCCGGTGGAAAAGGCGTCGGGCAGCTTCACGTACCCGAAGTTCGGATTGGCCCAGAGGATCAGCTCCTCGCACAGGCGGCTCAAATGCATCATGGTGACGCTGCCGCAGAACAGGGCCTCCAGGGCAAAGTCGCGGTCGCTCACCGCGTCCATGCTGTTGGCAAAGGTCGCCGGAAAGCCCACGGCCTGGGCCACCCTGGCGGGGTCGATGGGGTGTGTGGTGCCGGCCAGCGCCGCAGCGCCGAGAGGCGACACGCGCACGCGCTTCTGGCAGTCCTGAATGCGCTCAAAGTCGCGCCGGAACATCTGGGCATAGGCCAGCAAATGCTGGGCCAGGCTCACCGGCTGGGCAGGCTGCAGGTGTGTGCACCCGGGCAAAAGCGTTGCCGCGTGCTCCTCGGCGCGGTCGCAGACCACGCCCACCAGCCGCGCCAGTTCCGCACTCCAGACCTCCAGCCGGGCCGCCACATGCAGCCGGAAATCGAGCGCCACCTGGTCGTTCCTGCTGCGCGCCGTGTGCAGCTTGCCGCCCACAGGTCCCACAAGCTCGGTCAACCGGCGCTCAATGTTCATGTGCACGTCTTCCAGCTCGCGCTTCCAGACAAAAGCGCCGCTCTCGATCTCCGCCAGCACCAGGTCCAGGCCGCGCACCAGCTCCGCAGCCTCGGCCGTGGTGATGATCCCGGCCTCGCCGAGCATCAGGGCATGGGCCTTGGAGCCCGCAATGTCCTCGTGATACAGCGCGCGGTCAAAGCTCTCGGACTGGGTGTACTCTTCCACCGAGGCCGCAGCAGCCCCGGCAAACCGCCCGCCCCACATCTTCTTGGTCATGGCATTGCCCTCCTGGCACGTGCACGCTGTCCCTGGGTGAGGCTCCGCCTCCCCCATACCTCCGCCAAGGGGCTCTGCCCCTTGACCCTGCCGAGGGGAATGATTCCCCCCCGGACCCCCTCGTATGCTCGCTGCTGTCTCTGCGGCGGGAACCGCCGCAGAAACAGCAGCCATATGGGGATTCCAAAGGGCCTCAGGCCCTTTGGCGGGGTCCAGGGGCAGCGCCCCTGGTTCTCGGCTATTTCCCAGCCATCCTGCCCTTCAGGCGCAGGCCGATGAGCTTGATGAACCCTGCGGCGTCGGCCTGGTTGTACACCTCGTCCTCCTCGAAGGTGGCGAGGTCCATGCGATAGAGCGAGTAAGGGGACTTGCGGCCCACTGGAATACAATTGCCCTTGTAGAGCTTGAGGCGCACGGTGCCGGTGACCTTTTCCTGGGTCTTGTCCACCAGGGCTTGCAGGGCCTCGCGTTCGGGCGCGAACCAGTAGCCGTAGTAGACCATCTCGGCGTAGCGCGGGATGAGCGAGTCGCGCAGGTGCATGACCTCGCGGTCCAGGCACAGGCCTTCGAGGTCGCGCTTGGCGATGTGCAGCACGGTGCCGCCCGGGGTTTCGTACACGCCGCGCGACTTCATGCCCACGAAGCGGTTCTCGACCATGTCCACCCGGCCGATGCCGTGGCGCCCGGCCATGGCGTTCAGGGTCAGCACCATCTGCGCGGGCGAGAGCGGCTTGCCATTGAGCGCCACGGCGTTGCCGGCCTCGAAGTCGAGGGTGATCTCCTCAGGGCTGTCCGGGGCCTGCTCGATGGGCGTGCAGTAGCGGTGGCAGCCGGGGTCCGGCGCATTCCAGGGGTCTTCCAGCTCATTGCCCTCAAAGGAGACGTGCAGCAGGTTGGCGTCCTGGCTCCAGGGGTTCTTCTTGGTCACGGGCACAGGGATGCCGTGCTTCTCGGCATAGGCGATGAGGTCCGTGCGCGACTTCATGTCCCAGTCGCGCCAGGGCGCTATGGTTTTGAGCTTCGGGGCCAGCGCCATGGCGGTGAGCTCGAAGCGCACCTGGTCGTTGCCCTTGCCCGTGGCGCCGTGGGCCACGGCCTGGGCGCCCTCGGCCTCGGCGATCTCGCA
>JANXYI010000375.1 GCA_025350085.1 Deltaproteobacteria bacterium | reverse complement strand
CGCAGGAACTGGCCCAGGGCATCCAGCAGATGGCCAACGCGGGCGTGAAGTTCGAGGACATCATCGACACCATGCGCGAAGGGGCGAGAGCTGCTGCGGTGTTCCGGTCCGAGTTCAAGGACATCGCCAACATGGACACGGACCTGATGCAAAAGGGCGGCGTGGCCGCCAAGGACATGGCCTCCGTGCACAACCTGCTTTACGTCCACTCCAAGGCCGGGCGCTTCGAGGCCAAGAGCCTGTCGCAATTCGCGCCGGTCTACCTGTCGGAGCTGAAGCAGTGGGGCCTCACGGGCGTGAAGGGCGTCAACTTCGGCGGCGCGCTGCTTCAGAGCCTCCAGAAGATCGTCCCGGCCTCGGAACCCGGCGAGGTCGTGACGCTCCTCAAGCATGGTTTCTCCCACCTGGCGCAGCCGCAGGTGCTCAAAAACCTCCAGAAGCATTTCAGCATCGACCCCCGCAAGTACGCTCCCGGCGGCAAGTTCGGCAGCGTGGAGGATGTGCTCTCCCTGGCCGAGGAAATGAAGCGCAAGGGCATGCAGGACCCCTTCAAGGCGGGCAAGGTGTTCCGCGAGGAGTTCACCCGCAAGTTCTGGATCCAGCTCATGCAGGACTCCGAAGAGATCCGCAAGGCCATGCGCGAGGGCGAGCAGGCCATGGGCGAAGACGTCGTGGGCCGGGACTTCACGGAGATCATGGGCAAGGACTTCGCCAAGGCCAAGCGCGCGGAAAATGCTGCGGAGCGCGCGAAGCAGGGGAAGGGTGTCTCTCTGGCCACCAGGGCCTACGCCGGGATTCTGGAATACGCCTCGGAGAACCCCCTCCAGGCCCTGGCTGGAGGCGTGGGCCTCTTGATGGCCGGGCGCATGGCCTACAACCGCTTCCGCAATGGCGGGGCGGGCGGGGCGGGCGGCATCGCCGATGCGGCCATGGGCATGGCCGGAGTGCAGCGCGTGTTTGTGGTGAATTTCCCCGGCATGGCCGGTGCTGGCGGCCAGCTGGCGCTCCCGCCCGGAGCTGGCTGGAACCCCGCCGAGGCGGCCAAGGCCTCGCGTTGGACCGGCGCGCTCGGCGCGGCCAAGGGTGCGCTCAAATGGGGAGCCCCTGTCGCGGCTGGCCTGGCCCTATACGATGCCTACGGCGTGGCCCACAACGACCAGCTCGACGCCCAGGCCAAGAAGCTCGAATACGGCCGCATCATGGGCGGTGCCGCCGGAGGCTTGGGCGGCGCGGCCATCGGCGCGGGCATCGGCTCGCTGTTCTTCGGCGCAGGGGCCATCCCCGGCGCGCTCATCGGCGGCTGGCTGGGCAACTTGCTCGGGGAAAAGGCGGGCAAGGCCGCCGCCGAGAAGATCGTGGTCAACAACACCATCACCCTGGACGGGCGCGTGGTGGCGGAAAGCGTCCAGGAACACATGCGCGACGCGGCGAACAGGGATTAGGGGGCGGCCATGGCTTGGAAAGACACCCTCCTCGACGCCAAGTACCGGGGCCTCGTTTTTGACTGCCAGGTGTGGGACGATGACGCCGAGCGCAGCGCCGTGGAACACGTTCGCCCCTTCGTGGACGGCGCGCAGATGGAGGACATGGGCCGGGGCGCGCGTAAGATGAAGGTCAAGGCCATCTTCTTCGGCAACGACTACGAGGCTCGGCTCCAGGCCTTTGTGAAGGCTCTGGAGGAGCCCGGCGCGGGTGAGCTGGTCCACCCTGTCTTCGGCCCGGTCAAGGCCCAGCTGCTTCCCTGGCACATCGGGCACGAGGCCGACAACGTGGACGCCGCCACCGTGGAGATGACCTTCGCCGAGTCCAACCTGGCCAAGCCCCTTTTCGAGCGCAGCCTGCCCGGCCAGAAGGCCGCCGGGATCGCCGACAAGTCGGAGGCCGCGCGCGCGGGAGCGGGCGGTGTGCTGGGCGACGAAGCCGCCAAGAGCAAGAACCCCCTGGCCCTGGCCAAGGCCTCCCTGGAGGCCGTGCGCGGCCTCAAGATGCAGAGCCGTGACTACATCACCTCTGGCGTGGACGCGGTTTCCGCTCCCGGCGGCTGGGTGCGCGACGTGGCCGGGCTGGTTTCCGGCATCGTGGACCTGCGCGGCTTCGACGCGGCCTCGCTCATGAGCGACTACATGAGCATTTCCAAGCTGCTCACCACGGCCATTCTGTTGCCGGGCTTCGGCTTCTCCAGTTCGTCTTCCGGTGGCTCGGGCGACGGCTCGTTCGGTGGATCCTCCGCCACGGATCTCGCGCCTGGGCGCGAGGCGGATGTGGTGCAGGCCCATGTGGAGCTGGAGGCCGCCCTGGGCAAGGCCGAGGCCGCGCAGACCGTGCTGGCCGCCGAGGCCGAGACCCCGACGCTTTCCCCGCCCGAGATCGAGGCCGTGGCTGCGGACACGCGCACCGGCATCGAAAGCTCCATCACCACCTACCGGCGGCTCTACCCCATCGAGCAGTCGCGTCGGGTCACGGAGCCGCTCAAGGACGTGGCCTTGGCCGTGCAGGACGCAGCCTCGGCCATCATCGAGGCCCGGCCTCCGCTGGTGGACCGCCAGGTGGAGAACCCGGCCTGCCTGCGCCTCTTGGCGCACCGCTGGTACGGCGACCACACCCGCGCCCCGGAGCTGCTGCGGTTGAACCGGCCCATGCGCGACCCCAATTTTCTGACCCCCGGCGAGGTGCTGCGTGGCTACGCAAATTGACCCTGCCGACAAGGTGGCCGTTCTCGTTGGCGGCAAGGCCCACGAGGAGTGGGAGAGCTACGAGATCGACTCCGACCTGCTCACCCCGGCGGACGCCTGGCGCGTGCGCCTGGGCCTGACCGAGGACAGCGTGATCCCGGAGGACGTGGTGCCCGGAACCGCCTGCCAGGTGCGCGTGGGCGCGGACCTGGTCATGACCGGGCGCATCGACGATGTGCGCATCCGCCTGGACAAGCGCTCCCACAGCCTGGAGATCCTGGGCCGGGACGGCGCGGCCACGCTGCTCGACTGCTCGGCCCCGCTCATGGGCGGGCGCAAACTCGGCCTGGAGGAGATCATCGCCAAGGTGGTGCGGCCCCTGGGCCTGAAGAAGATCCGCATCGACGCGGACAAGGCCGTCACCCGCCAGCGCGAGAAGATCAACGTGGAGCCCGGCGACACAGCCTGGGACACCCTGGTGCACGCGGCCGAGGCCAACGGCCTGTGGCCCTGGTTCGAGCCGGACGGCACGCTGGTGGTCGGCGGCCCGGACTACTCCGACGCCACCAACCCGCCCGTGGCCGTGCTGGTGCTCAACCCGCGCAAGGCGGGCGAAGTCGGGGAAACCAACGTCGAAGGCATGGAGCGCCGGGAAAGTGTGGCCGAGCGGTACAGCACCGTCACCGTGCTGGGGCAGACCCACGGCACCGAGGAGGAGGGCGGCAAGCATGGCCTCAAGTCCTCGGCCGTGGATCCGGACCTGGAGGCGCGCTGGCCCCGGTGCAAGATCGTCACCGACTACGAGGCCGACAGCGTGGCCGTGTGCCGCTCGCGGGCGCAGAAGCTCCTGGCGGACGGCCGCCTCAAGAGCTTCGAGCTGCGCGCGGAGGTGCAGGGCCACCGCATCAACGCTCCCCGCATGCCCGGCCATGGCAAGCTCTGGACGCCCGGCCAGCGGGTGCTGGTGTTCGCGCCGCCCATGGGCCTGGTGGGCACGTATTTCCTCATGGGCCGCACCTTCGCCCTCTCCCGCACCAGCGGCACCACTTCGCGCCTGTCCCTGCGCGAGGACAAGGTCTGGATCCTGGAGGCGCACCCGCACAAGCGCAAGCACCGCAAGGGCAAGAACTACTCCCCGGACGTGACGGACGAGACTGGAGGCGATGACGAATGAAGAAGCTCATCGCCGAAAGCATCAAGCGCGCCCTGGCCGGTGTCCGCCTGCCATTCCGCGCCAAGCTTACGGGGCTGAACACCGCGCCCGGCGTCGGCCTCATCCAGGCCAAGGCCTTGGCCGGTGAGCAGCTGCAAGCCGCCGAACTGTTCCAGCACTATGGCCTGACCAGCGCTCCGCCCGCCGGGACCATGCTCATTGTGGTGCCCGTGGGCGGCAATACGGCCCATGGCATCGTGGTAGGCGAGGAGAACGCGGGCTTCCGGATCAAGGGCCTCAAGTCCGGCGAGGTGGCGCTCTACACCGACGAAGGCGACAGCATCACCCTCAAGCGTGGGCGCCTCATGGAAATGGAGACGCACACCCTGCACATCAAGGCCGCCACGCAGGTGCTCCTGGAAACGCCAGCCTTCAACATGACCGGCCCGGAGGGCGGCGGCACCACGGCTCACATCACCGGGACGCTGACCACTTCCGGCGACCTGATCGCTGGCGTCGTGTCCCTGCGCGGCCATGTGCACCCCGAGAATGACCATGGCGGGCCGACCTCGCCGCCGGTGGGAGGCTAGATGGACGCGCTCGTCGATCCCGTCACCAGGGGCTACGTCCTTGAGGATGGCCAGCTTGTGCGCGACCTGGCGCGCGGCTTGGGCAACGCCGTGTACCTGCGGCTCATGACCCCGCTGGGCAGCTGGTGGGCGGACGCCACCCTGGGCTCGCGCCTGCACGAGCTGGCGCGGGAAAAGGACGTGCCCCGCGTGGCCGTCCTGGCCAAGAAGTACTGCGAGGAAGCGCTGGCCCCGCTCATCAAGGACGGCCGCGCTGCCTCCATCGCGGTGGACACCGAGCGCCTGCATGAC
>JANXYI010000353.1 GCA_025350085.1 Deltaproteobacteria bacterium | reverse complement strand
ACCGGCTCTCCGCCCTGGACTGCCTCCGGGTGCTGGACTCCACGAGCAAGGACGCGCAAAATAGCCACTACTGCCTGTCCATGGTGCTCTTGGGCCCCCTGGCGGCGCAGCGCAACGAGATCATCCGCGGCCTGAACGCTGTTGGCGTCGGCACGAGCATCTACTACCCGCAGCCCGTGCCGCGCATGAGCTACTACCAGGGCCTGTACCCGTATGACGCCGCTGCCTTCCCCGTTGCCACGCAGATCAGCGATGCCAGCATCGCGCTGCCGGTGGGCCCACACCTGGGGCTCGACGACATGGAATACGTGGCGGCCCAGGTCGCCGCGACGCTCCGCAACTACCTGTAAAACCTGAGGGGTTTTTATGGACAGCAACACCATTGAGATAAAAGGCCGCAGGATCGCCCTCGTCGGCGGCGCCGGCTTCATCGGGCACAACCTGGCGCTGGAACTCAAGCGGCGCGGCGCCGAAGTCTCGGTCATCGACGGGCTGGAGGTGAACAACTTGTTGTCCCTGTACCGCTCGGACTACGCCGGCCAGGAGCGGGACCTGTACATCCACATCGTGCAGAACCGGCTCAAGCTCATGCAGGAGGCCGGCGTGCCGCTGTACGTCGAGGACGTACGCGACTATTTCCGGCTGTCCTACGTGCTGGACAAGCTGAAGCCCCAGGTGGTGGTGCTGCTGGCGGCCATCGCCCACGCCAGCAAGTCCAACAAGGACCCCTACAGCACCTTTGACCACAGTTTCCGCACCCTGGAGAACGCTCTCGACAACTCACGGAACAAGGTCGAGCAGTTCATCTACTTCTCCTCCAGCATGGTCTACGGCAACTTCGAGACCGACACGGTCACCGAGGAGAGCCCGTGCAATCCCCTGGGCATCTACGGAGCCCTGAAGTTCGGGGCCGAGAAGCTGGTCATCGGCTACAACCAGGTGTTCGACCTGCCCTACACCATCATCCGGCCCTCGGCCCTTTACGGCGAGCGCTGCATCAGCCGCCGCGTGGGCCAGATCTTCATCGAAAACGCCTTGCGCGGCCAGGACATCGTCATCAAGGGCGACGGGGACGAGTGCCTGGACTTCACCTACATCGGCGACATGGTCCACGGCGTGTGCCAGTGCATCGGCCGTGTCGAGGCGCGCAACCAGGTCTTCAACCTGACCTATGGTCAGGGCCGCTCCCTCAACGAGATGGCCGCCATCGTGCAGCGGCATTTCCCGGAGATCAACGTGCGCCACATCCCCAGGGACGCCCTCATGCCGGAACGCGGCACCCTGTCCGTGGACAAGGCCAGGCGGCTCATTGGCTACACCCCCTCCAACCCGCTGGAAAAGGGCTACGAGCACTACATCCAGTGGTACAAGAAGCTCTTTGCCGACCTGCAGCCCTCGGCCCGCGGCTGCGCTCCCCAGGTCAACGACTGAGGAGCGGGAAAGGGGATCGCCGTGTCTGGCCTTGCGCTCACCCCGGATCCGTGGCTTGCCGGGCTTATGGGCAAGCCGTGTTTCCACCTGGCAGTGGGGGGCCGCGCCCTTGGCCCAGAAGACCTGCCCCCTGGCCCGTGCTTCGTGGGGGCCAAGGTGCCTGTGGAGGATGCCGGGGCGCTGCTTGATTTACAGGGTCTGGGCTTCCGGGTGGTGGACACCAATGTGCAGCTTGCGCGGCCCGCGGCGGGCATGGGGGCCGGAGTCGGCTCCGTGCGTTTTGCCCGCCCGCCGGACGAGCCCGGGGTGCGCTCCCTGGCCCGCGCCGCGTTCACGCATAGCCGCTTCCATCGCGACCCGGACGTCGGCGTTGAGCTGGCCGGGCGCATCAAGGAGGAGTGGGCCGCCAACTTCTTCGCCGGGGGCCGGGGGCATTGGATGGTGGTGGCCGAGGAGCAGGGCGGGATCGTCGGGTTCCTGCAGCTCCTGGCCGGAGCGGAGCAGTCCGTGGTCATTGACTTGGTGGCCGTGGCCGAGGCCTGGCGCGGCAGGGCGGTAGCCCGGTCCATGATCGCATTCGCCTCCACCGCCTGCCGGGGGGAGCCGGCTCCGCTGCGCGTGGGCACGCAACTGGCCAACGCGCCGTCGCTCCGGTTGTATACCAAGCTTGGCTTCGCCCTTGAGTCCGCTTCCTATGTCCTGCATCTGCACCGCGAGGTTCACGCCCGATGAAAATAGGCAGCTTCGACACCTCCGAGCAGGTCTTCGTCGTCGCAGAGGTCGGCAACAACCACGAGGGCAGCTTCGGCCTGGCTCAGGAGCTTGTCGGCCTTGCGGCGCAGGCCGGGGCGGACGCTGTGAAGTTCCAGACCTTCCTCCCGGAACATCTCGTCACCGGTGCCGATGCCGCGCGCCTGGAGCGGCTGCGCTCTTTTCAGTTGACGCAGGACGAGTTCGCGCGGCTGGCCCGGCAGGCCGAGGATCTGGGGCTCATCTTCTTTTCCACGCCCTTTGACCTGCAGAGCGCGCATTTCCTGAACAGCCTGCAGCCGGTGTTCAAGATCGCCTCCGGCGACAACACGTTCTTTCCGCTCATCGACACTGTGGCGGGATTCGCCAAGCCGATGCTGGTCTCCACCGGGCTTGCGGATGTCGCCCTGGTCCGCCGGGTGCATGACCGCATCCAGGCCATCTGGGGGCGCCTCGGCGCAGACCCGGGCATCGCCCTGCTGCACTGCGTGGCCAGCTACCCCGTGCCGCCGGAGCAGGCCGCGCTCAGCTCCATCCGTGCCCTGCAGGCGGAGTTCCCCGAAGCGGTCATCGGCTATTCCGACCATACGCTGGGCATCGAGGCCGCAGCCTATGCTGTGGCCGCCGGGGCGCGCATCATCGAGAAACACTTCACCGTGGATAAGAACCACTCGGATTTCCGCGACCACCAGCTTTCGGCCGATCCGGAGGACCTGCGCCGCATGGTCGAGGCGATCCGCAGGGTTTCGAGCCTGCTGGGGCCGGAAGGCAAGAAGCCCCAGGCCTGCGAACTACAGTGCGAGGGCGCCATGCGCCGCTCCATCGCCGCGGCGCGCGACCTCGCTGCCGGCGCCTGCCTGGGCCTGGAGGACTTCACCTGGGTCCGGCCGGGCACCGGCCTGGCGCCGGGGGACGAGCAGCAGCTGCTTGGCAGGCGGCTTTGCCGGGACCTTTGCCAGGGCACAATCATCCAACTGGGCGACCTCGATCCATGACCTCAGCCCCATATCCCACGCGAGCGCCCTGCCCGGCAGGCCTTCGCAGGCCTGTGGAGCCCTGTGGCGCGCGTCCCGGCCGGCGGAGGCCAGGGGTTCATTTCCGGGCCACCCGGGCCTGGCGGGGTGGGGCATGTGCGGCATAGCCGGCTACTGGGGCACACGCCCGCCGTCCGATGAGGCGGTGGAGCGTACGCTTACGCTCATGCGCCGCCGCGGGCCGGACCACCAGCAGGCCTGGCGCGCCCAGACCCAGGCCGGAGGCTCGGTGTGCCTCCTGCACTCGCGCCTGAGCATCATCGACCTGGACCCCCGCTCGCACCAGCCCTTCCGCAGCGGCGACACCACGCTGGTCTTCAACGGCGAGATTTACAACTACGTGGAGTTGCGCGAGCGGCTGCTGGCCAGCGGGGTGGCCCTGCGCACCAGCTCGGATACGGAAGTGCTGCTGGAATGTTACCGGCTCTTTGGTGAGGGCTGCCTGGAGCACTTCGAGGGGATGTGGAGCTTTGCCGTTTTTGACGCCGGGCGGCAGGCCCTGTTCCTGGCCCGGGACCGCTTCGGCGAGAAGCCCCTGTATCTGCTCCGCGCTGTCCACGGCCTGTATTTCGGCTCGGAGATCAAGTTTCTCGCCGCCCTGGCGCAGTTCCGGTTGAGCCCAAACGTGGAACATGTGCGGCGCTATCTGGCCCTGGGCTACAAGGCCCTGTACAAGGGGCCGCAGACGTTCTTCGAGGGGGTGCAGGAACTGCGCTACGCGCAGTGCCTCACCATCGGGCCGGAGGGTATCGGCGCGCCCCGGCGCTACTGGGCCCCGACGCCCCTGCAGGATCAGTCCATGACCCTGGAGGACGCCATCGCCGGGGTGCGCGAGCGCCTGATCGGGAGCATGCGCCTGCGTGTGCGTGCCGACGTGCCCCTGGCCATGTGCCTGAGCGGCGGCGTGGATTCCGCGGCCCTGGCCTCCATCGCGGTCAAGGAGTGCCATTGCCGCCTGGAGACCTTCTCCATCACCGACGAGGACGAGCGCTACAACGAGCAGGACAACATCCTCGCCACCGTGCGCGACCTGGGCTGCGCCCACCAGCTGCATCCCATCTCCCGGCAAGGGTCCCTGGAACGACTGCGCGACCTGGTGGCCTATCACGACGGTCCGCTGGCCACAGCGACCTATTACGCGCATTCGCTGATCTCGGAGGCTGTGCAGCAAAGCGGCTACCGGGTGGCCTTTTCCGGCTCCTCGGCCGATGAACTGTTCACCGGCTATTACGATCATTTCCTGCTGCATCTGGCCGTCATGCGTGACACCCCCGGCTATGACGAAGCCCTGGAAAACTGGCGGCGGCACATCTGCGGGTTTGTGCGCAATCCCATCCTGCGCGATCCTCAACTCTACTGCGCCCAGCCCGGATACCGCGAACATGTGTTCGATGCCCGCGCCGAGTTGGCGGAGTACCTTGCCGCCCCGTTCCCGGAGGCCTTTCATGAG
This sequence comes from Deltaproteobacteria bacterium, assembly GCA_025350085.1. Lineage (GTDB taxonomy): Bacteria > Desulfobacterota > Desulfovibrionia > Desulfovibrionales > Desulfovibrionaceae > Humidesulfovibrio. The sequence goes on along the minus strand of JANXYI010000353.1, from coordinate 2,618 downwards.
GAGCAATTTACACCGGACCTCCTGCGCAACCGGATGCTCAACGAGCTGTTCCACGAAGCGACCCCGGTATTTCTGCACGAGGACGACCTCAACTCCATGCGTTGCTCCGTGGAGAACCGCAGCCCCTACCTGGACACGGCCCTATTCGGATTTGCCAACACGATCCCGTCCCGGCACCTCATCCGCGAGGGCTACGGCAAGTATGTGCTGCGGCAGGCCGTGGCGGGCATCCTGAACGACACCGTGCGGCTGGACCGCTGCAAGAAGGGGTTCAACACCTCTGTGGACAGCATCGTGGACTTGCGCAATGCTGCGGTGCGGGACTACCTGCTGGACCCTGGGGCCGAAGTGTTTCGGTTGGTGCGGCGGGACCGGGTGGTGGAGCTGTGTGACGGGCGGAAACTGCCCAATCACCTGAGCAAATTTATATTTTCCGTCATCAACACCCGTATTTTTCTGGATCTTTTTGGGTAGACGACGCCTGCGGCGCGGACCTTTGGCAACGGAAGAGGGCAAGGCATGGTCATTTGGATAATCGGAATGTCCGGCGCCGGAAAGTCGACCATCGGTCGCGCCGTGTACGGCTTGTGGAAGTCTCAGGTTCCGAACACCGTGCTGGTGGATGGTGACGAGGTGCGGGGCATTTTCGCCCAGGACCGGTCCCCGGCGGACTACACGCTGGAAGGCCGGCGCAAGAACGCGGAGCGCATCTACGAGATCTGCGCCTGGCTGGACCGCCAGGGCATCAACGTGGTCTGCTGCCTGCTGTCCATCTTTCCGGATGTTCAGGCCCGGAGCCGCGAGAACCTGTCGCGCTATTTCGAGGTGTTCGTGGATGTTCCCGTGGAGGTGTTGGCCAAGCGGGACGCCAAGGGTATATACGGCCCGGCCTTGGCCGGGCAGGCGCGCAACGTGGTGGGCGTGGACATTCCCTTCCCGCCGCCGCCCATGGCGGACCTGGTGCTCGATAACAGTGGGTTCGACACACCGGCGGAGGTTTTTGCACAGGAGATCGCCCGGAAAGCCGGGCTGGTCGGGCCGGGCGCGGCCTGACCGGAGTCCGGAAGGCACGGAACAGCGCAGCCTTAGGGTAAGGTAGGCAATGGTGTTTCTTGGCATCTGCATTGGGCTCATCCTTCTGGAGGTGACGCTCGTGGCCACCGTGCGGTGGCTCCGGCGCGACTTCCAATGGCTGATCACCGAGGCCGACGAGTTGCCCAGGTTCGACGCCGTGGCGCTGGAAAAATTTTTCAACACCAGCTTTGACGCACAGCTGGGATGGACTCGCCGCCCCAATACCCAAAGCACGGAGAAGGGCGCCCACGGGGACATAATTTTCCGCATCGATGCCACAGGTTCGCGCGCAAGGGCGCTGCCCCAGAGCCCGGAAGAGATCTCCGTTTTTGGCGATTCCTACGCCTTCTGCCGCCAGGTGGAGGATGACCAGACCTGGGAGAACGTCGTCTCGCGGAAGCTGAACGCGGGCGTGGCGAATTACGGGGTGGGCAACTACGGGGTGGACCAGGCGTTGATGCGCTATGAACAGATGAAGCTGCCCCCGTCCGTGCGCGTGGCCGTCCTGGCTTTTGTGCCGGAGACGATTTGCCGGATACAGTGCTGCTGGAAGCACTATCTGGAGTTTGGCAACACCTTCGCCTTCAAGCCCAGGCACAGGCTCGACAGCCAGGGCCGGTTGCAGCTCGTGGAGTGCCCGGTGCGCGGCGCTGAGGATGTGGCCGGATTGCAGCACCGGCTGGCGGACATCCAGGCCTGCGACAGGTTCTACAGGGAAAGATTCCGCGCGCTCCAGTTCCGGAGACCGTACCTGCTGAGCCTGCTGCGCAATCCGGCCCGCCATGGCCACATGCTCGGCCTGCTGATTCTGCGAAAAGCCGCGCGGCTGGTAGGTCTGTCCTCCCGGGGCATGGAGGACGCCCCCTTCGCGGCGGTGATGCGGCGCAACATCCGCGAGGCGCACCAGCAGTACGCTGACGGCGAGGCGACCCGGCTGTTCCGGGCCATCCTGCAACATTTTGCCGAGCTGGCGGCCCGGCGCGGGCACAAACCGCTGGTCGTCGTCATTCCGCAGTTGCTGGACCTGAAAAGCGACGAAGCGGGCGTTCAATTGTATCAGGAATTTTTCCGGAATGCCGGGAGTATCGTCCCGGTTCTCGACATGACCGACGTATTGCGCCAGCATGATTCCGGCACGCTGTACATCAACGACAGCTACGGCGGGCATCTGTCCGTGCAGGGAAACGCGCTCGTGGGCGAGCATGTGGCAACGTGGCTGAACAGGCAGAGTGCAGAGAAGGCGGCGTCGCGATGAGGATCACGTACCGTTCGGCGACGAACAAGGACTACTGGAACGAGAGATGGGCTAGCATCTCCGCGGATAGCGCCTCGGAGAACCCCGACGGTTATCCCTTGAAATACGCGGAGCTGACGCTCTCTTCCGGCCAGGGCAGGATCCTGGAGGCGGGGTGCGGCGCAGGCCGGGTGCTGCGCTACTACCATGACAGAGGGCAGGACATCGTCGGCATGGACTTCATCGAGGTCGCCATCGCCAAGCTTAAGCAGGCGGACGACACCCTGCGGGTCGTTGTAGGCGACATCAC
>JANXYI010000337.1 GCA_025350085.1 Deltaproteobacteria bacterium | reverse complement strand
GCCGGGACCTGGCCATCCTGCGCACCGCGGGCATCCTGCACGACATTGGGAAAATAGGCATCCCGGACGGCATCCTGAACAAGCCGAGCAGCCTGACGCCCGAGGAGTTCGAGATCATGAAGCGCCACCCCGAGGTTGGCCGCGACATCATCTCCCGGGTCTCCAGCCTGGAGGAGGTGGTGCCGCCGGTGTACCACCACCACGAATGGTACAACGGCGAGGGCTACCCCACGGGCGCTTGCGGCGGCGAGATTCCGCTCCTGGCGCGCATCCTGAGCGTGGTGGACGGGTTCGAGGCCTTGACCTCCATCCGCTCCTACCACGAGGCCATGAGCGTGACCGAGGTGCGCCAGGCCCTGCTCGCGGGCGCGGGCCGCCAGTGGGACCCGGCCATCGTCCACGCCTGGCTCGGCCTGCTCGGCGAAGGCGGCCTGCCGGACATCTCGGAATTCAAGAACGCGCCCATGGATCTGCATTGAGGATCTGCACTGAGGATCTGCACTGAGGATCTGCACTGGGCACCCTGCCACCTAAAGAGAAAGGCCCTGCAACGCGCAGGGCCTTTCTCTTTCTGGCGGATGATGCGGGGCGAGGCTCAGGAATCCGGCCAGCCGCCGCCCAGGACTTTGTACAGGGTCAGCTGATTGGCCACCTGCGCAAGCCGCGCCGCGATGAGGTTCTGCCGCGCCGAGGCGTAGGTGCGCTGGGCGTCGAGCTTGGACAGGAAGGCGTCCACCCCGGCCTCATAGCGCAGTGTCGAGAGCTCGAAGCTGGTGCCCGAGGCCTGGACCAGCGAGTCCTGGGCCTCCACCTGCCTGGACAGGGAGGTTCCCTGGGCCAGGGCGTCGGACACCTCGCGGAAGGCGGTCTGCACGGCCTTTTCGTACCGGGCCACCAGGATGTCGCGGTCGGCCTCGGCCACGCGGACCCCGGCGCGGATGGCCCCGGCGTCGAAGATGGGCAGGCTGATCAGCGGCGCAAAGGCCCAGGTGCCGGTGCCGGCGTTGAACAGCGAGTTCACGGCATTGCTGGCCACACCCACGGAGCCGGTGAGGGTGATGGACGGGAAGTAGCGGGCGCGCGCCGCGCCGATGTTGGCGTTCGCGGCCTGAAGCTGGTGCTCGGCTGTGAGCACGTCGGGCCTGCGGGCGAGCACCAAGGAGGGCAGCCCGGCCGGGATCTCGCGCATGTCGGCCACCTCGGCCAGGGTCCTGGCGGGCAGCTGTTCCGGGCTGAGCGGCAGGCCGGCCAGCAGCGACAGCACGTTCTCGTCCACGGTCACCAGGCCCTCGAACCGGGCCACCTCGTTTCGCGCCGTGTCCACCGTGGTCTGGGCGCGGCTGACGTCCAGCCCGCCCGCCACGCCGTGCTCGAAGCGCTGCCGGATGACCTCAAAGGACGCCTCCTGCGTGGCCAGGATCTCCTGGGCCAGGAGCAGGTGCTCGCGGTCCGCGGCCAGCGTCAGGTAGCTGGTGGCCACCTCGGCCACCAGGGAGAGCTCCACGCTCCTGCGCGCCTGCTCCGTGGCCAGGAAGTTCTCCAGGGCCTGGTCCTTGAGGCTCTGGATGCGGCCGAAGAAGTCCAGCTCAAAGGCGCTCACGCCCAGGCCCGCGCTGTAGGCGTGCGTGTTGGTGACGGCCCCGGTGCTGGAGAGCTTGGCCGGGGTGCGGTGCGTGTCTGCCCCGGCCGTGGCGTTCAGCCTGGGGAACAGGTTCGCGCGCTCGATCTGGTACTGGCCCTGGGCGCGCTCGATGTTCAGCGCGGCCACGCGCAGGTCGCGGTTGTTTGTGAGCGCCAGCTCGATGAGCTGCTGCAGGGGCCGGTCAAGGACCACCGCCCGCCAGTCCGGGAGCGTGGCGTTGGCGACTGTGCTGGCCGGAGCGTTGAGTGTCGTTAACGGCCCGCTGGTCCAGGCCGCGGGCAGCGGCGGCTGGGGCCGTTCGTATTTCGGGGCCAGGGTGCAGCCATTCAGCGCGAGGGCGAGCAGGCTGACGGCCAGGAGGGCGGCCAGTGGTCTGCGTGGGGCGGCCATGCTAGCGCTCCGTGCCCGGCCGGGCCGGGGGCTGGCTGTTGGTTTCGCCAGCCGGACCAGCGGGCGGACCAGTGGTCGTCATGTCGGCCGAAGCGGCAGACGGGCTGTCGATCGGGCTCTCTGGCGGGCAGGCCGGTTCCAGGACCACAGCGGGTCCGGCCACTGGTCCGGTCGGAAGCGCGCCGCGCCAGACGGCCAGGCGGTAAACCAGGACGAAGAACACCGGCACGAAGTAGATGCCGAGCACCGTGGCCGAGAGCATGCCGCCGATGACGCCCGTGCCGATGGCCCGCTGGCTGCCCGAGCCCGCGCCGGAGCTGACGGCCAGCGGCAGCACGCCCAGGATGAAGGCCAGGGAGGTCATGAGGATGGGCCGCAGGCGCAGGCGCGCGGCCTCCATGGTCGCCTCGTACATCTCGTGGCCCGCCAGCACCTGGGCCCTGGCGAACTCCACGATGAGGATGGCGTTCTTGGAGGCCAGGCCGATGGTGGTCAGCAGGCCCACCTGGAAGTAGATGTCGTTGGTCAGCCCGCGGCCCAAGGTCGCCATGACAGCGCCCACGATGCCCAGCGGCACCACCAGGATCACCGCCGTGGGCACGTACCAGCTCTCGTACAGCGCGGCCAGGCACAGAAAGACCACCAGGATGGAGATGGCGTAGAGCGCCGGGGCCTGGGCGCCGCTCACGCGTTCCTGGTAGCTCAGGCCCGTCCACTCCAGCGCGATGCCCGGCGGCAGCTGGGCCGCGATGGCCTCCACAGCGGCCATGGCCTCCCCTGAGCTCTTGCCCGGCGCGGGCGCGCCCAAAATCTCCACGGCCGGGAACCCGTTGTAGCGCTCCAGGCGCGGCGAGCCATAGGTCCAGCGGCCCGAGGAGAAGGCCGAGAAGGGCACCATGCTGCCTTTTGTGTTGCGCACGTACCAGCGGTTGATGTCCTCGGGCATCATGCGAAAAGGCGCGTCGGCCTGCACGAAGACCTTTTTCACGCGGCCCCGGTCCAGGAAGTCGTTGACATAGGTGCCGCCGAGCACCGTGGTCAGGGTGTCGTTGATGTCGCCCAGGGACAGGCTGAAGGCCCCGGCCTTGGCCTGGTCGATGTCGATCTGGTACTGGGGCGTGTCCTCCTGGCCGTTGGGCCGCAGGCCCACCAGCGCCGGGCTCTTGGCCGCCAGGCCCAGGAACTGGTTGCGCGCCTGCATGAGCGCCGCATGGCCCAGGCCCGCCCGGTCGAGCAGGAACAGGTCGAAGCCCGCCGTGGTGCCGAGCTCGGTCACTGCTGGCGGGGCAAAGGGGAAGATGAGCGCGCCCTTGACCTGGGAAAAGGCGCGCATGGCCCGGCCCACGATGGCGTGGGCGCTGCCGGCCTCGCCCTTGCGCTGGTCCCAGTCCTTGAGCCGGATGAAGGCCAGGCCCGCGTTCTGGCCGGCCCCGGCGAAGCTGAACCCGGCCACGGTGAAGATGGCGTCCACGGTGGCCTTCTCGGCCACCAGGAAGTGGTTCTCCAGCAGGCCCAGCACCTCCATGGTGCGCTCCTGGGTGGCGCCCGTGGGCAGCTGGATGGTGGCGTAGAGCACGCCCTGGTCCTCCTCGGGCAGAAACGAGGTCGGCAGGCGCAGGAAGAGTACGCCCAGGATCACGACGATGATCAGGTACACCAGCATCACCCGCTTGGGCCGGGTGATGAGCCCGGACACGTTGCCCCGGTAGGCGTGGCTGCCGGCGTTGAACAGGCGGTTGAACAGGCCGAAGAAGCCGTGCTGGGCGTGGGCCTGGTGCTCGCCGCGGCACACGGGCTTGAGCAGGGTGGCGCACAGCGCCGGGGTGAGCACCAGGGCCACCAAGACCGAGAGCAGCATGGCCGAGACGATGGTGAGCGAGAACTGGCGGTAGATGACGCCAGACGAGCCCTTGATGAAGGCCATGGGGATGAACACCGCGGAGAGCACGAGGGCGATGCCGACCAGCGCGCCGGTGATCTGGTCCATGGACTTGCGGGTGGCCTCGCGCGGTGAGAGGCCCTCCTCGCTCATGATGCGTTCGACGTTTTCCAACACCACGATGGCGTCGTCCACGAGCAGGCCGATGGCCAGCACCACGCCGAACATGGTCAGCGTGTTGATGGAGAAGCCGCAGGCCGCCATGACCCCGAAGGTGCCGAGCAGCACCACGGGCACGGCGATGGTCGGGATGAGCGTGGCGCGCATGTTCTGCAAAAACAGGTACATGACCAGGAAGACCAGGAAGATGGCCTCCAGCAGGGTCTTGACCACCTCCTCGAGGGAGGCGCGCACAAAGGGCGTGGTGTCGTAGGGATATACTGTGCGCACACCCTGGGGCAGGGTCGAGGCCAGCCGGTCCATGGCCTGGTGCACGCCCTTGACCGTGTCCAGCGCGTTGGCGCCGGTGGCCAGGCGGATGGCCATGCCTGCGGCGGGCTTGCCGTTGAAATGCACCTGGCGGTCGTAGTTCTCGCTGCCGAGCTCGCAGCGGCCCACGTCGCGCAGGCGCACCATGGACCCGTCGGGCTCCACGCGCAGCAGGATGTCCTGGAACTGCTCGGCGGTGGAGAGCCGGGACTGGGAGAGGATGGTGAAGTTCATCTTCTGGCCGCTGACCGCCGGGGTGCCGCCGATCTGGCCCGCGG
>JANXYI010000299.1 GCA_025350085.1 Deltaproteobacteria bacterium | reverse complement strand
TGCTCCAGGGTGACGTTGCCGGGCAGGCCCGTGAGCGGGTTGGTGCCCTTGGCCATCTCCACCTGCACATGGGCCAGGGTGTTCAGCAGGCGCTGCACCGTGACGATGCCCAGCACCCGTCCCTGGCGCGTGACGATGATGTCGTCGTAGGCCTTGATCTTCTCGCGCTTCATGGCCGTCTTAGCCGTCTGCTCTACGGGCGTCCCCTCGTCCACGATGAGCGGGCTTTTGTCCATGATGGCTTCCACGGGCCGCTTGGCAAAGAGCGCTGCGCCATACTGGCCGGAGAGCTGGCGGTTGAGCTGGTACTCCATGACCAGGCCGAGCGGCCGCTCCCCGTCCACGACCACGATGCTTGCGTGGCTGCGCGAGGACTCGAAGCAGTGCTGGGCGTCGGGCACGAGCATCCCGGCCGGGCGCGCCAGCGCGGCCTCCACCAGGGTGCCGATGGGCATGAGGCAGGAGGTGGAAAGCCGCGTCTGCTCCTGGGTGGCGGCCCGGAGATACCCGGTGTCCAGCGCCAGCGGTGGTTTGGGCGCGGCCGGCTTGGCCAGGTAGAAGCCCTGGCCGTAGTGCACGCCGATGTCGATGAGACAGGCCGCCTGGGCCTGGGACTCGATGCCCTCGGCGATGATCTTGGAGCCGATCTTGTCGGCAAAAGCGACAAAGGTCTCGATGAGCGCGCGCTTCACCGGGTCCTTGTCGATGCCCTGGATCAGGCTCATGTCGATCTTGATGAACTCCGGGCGTATCTGGGCGATGGAGGTCAGCCCGGAATACCCGGCCCCGGCATCGTCAATGGCCACGAGATAGCCCTGGCTGCGGTAGTGGTCCAGCGTGCGGTGGAACAGCGCGAACTCGGCGATGCTGTGGCGCTCGGTGATCTCGAAGACGATGTTCTCCGGGCTGAGTCCGGCGGCGTCGAGCAGTTCGAGCGTTTTGCCGTGGGTGAACTGGGGGTCGGCCATGGTCTTGGGGTGGATGTTCAAGAAGAGCTTCTGCCCAGGGGCAATGGCGCCCAGGGTGCTGATGGCCATCTCGCGGCACACGCGCTCCAGCGCAAAAAGCTTGCCGCTCTGCTCCGCGAAGTCGAAGAGCACGGCCGGGGACTGGAAGGCCGTGCCCTCAGGGCCGCGCGTGAGGGCCTCCCAGGCCAAGATGGTGCCGGTGGTGAAGTCCGCGATGGGCTGGAACATCGCGCGCACGTTCCTGTTGTGCAAAATGGCGTTGAATTCCGTGGACAGCGAGAGCTGGCTTAAGTCCAGGCGCATCTTGGCGCGCAGGCGGGCCTCGTTCACGGCCTGAAACAGCCGGGTCTCGCGGTCAAGGCCGCGGTCAGGGCCGCTGTCGCGGTTGTGGACACCGGCATGCCGGGCGCAGCCAAAGCCCAGGTCCAGCTCGCGCCCGGCCCAGCGCAGCAGGTGCGTGTTGGCCTCGCGCTGGGCGCTCAGCTTGATCTCATAGGCCAGGTCGTGCTGGGCGCGCGGGTCGTCGCCATGGGAAGAGCCCTGGCTGGGCCAGCCCAGCAGGTATTCGCCGGGTTCCAGGGTCAGGCAGAAGGGGAGCACGTGCAGGCGCTCGGTGACGGCCCGCTTGAGCACAGCGGTTAACTGCGCCTCGATCTCCTCGGACAGCTCCCGGCCGTACAGTTCGCGCAACAGCGGGAAGTCGCGCACGTTGATGAGCAGGATGTCGAAGTCCTGCCCGGTGCGCACGAGCTCGCGCAGGCGTCCGCCCTTGAGCTTCTGTGCGCTGGATGCGTCCGGGACAGGGGGCTTGGCGTGCATGAGCCGCTGCAGGGCGGTCTTGAGCATGGGCAACCTCGTTGTTCTGGCGGCAGGCGGGTGCCCGCCGCAGTCAAGGGTGCACTACCCTGGCGCGGCAACGGTTGCGTGACAATAGGGTGACGGACAGGAAAGCATTGGGCAAAGGGCAAAGAAAAACGCCCGGAGGGGGCAAGTCCTTCCGGGCGTTGTTCAGCGCCTGTGCGCGGGCTAGCGGTAGTACAGGTTGCGGCCGCCCATGGTCAGGAAGGCCTGGTGCATGTTGGCCCGGATGTCCCGGCGGTCCCAGATGTCCTGGATGTGCCCGCGCGACAGGGCCTTGTAGGCGCTGTGGTAGTCGGGCGGGATGTCCATGCCCGTGGTCTCGCGGATGACGCCCGGGCCGGCAAAGCCGATGCGCGCGGAGCGCACGGCATACTGGTAGGGCGAGCAGCCGAGGAAGCTGGCCACGGGCCCGGCGTAGGAGTTGGTGTCGTAGAGCACGATGTACAGGCCGCCCTGCTCGATGTAGCGGCGCACAGCCAGCGTCACGCGGGGCATCTGGATGAGCCCGTTGACGCCCTCCTGGATGCGGATGCCCGCGGTGCCGTGGACATAGGCCAGGAAGGGATGGTGGCGTTTGCGCGCAAGATCAAGCGCGCGGATGAACTTCTCGCCCTCGGCCGCGCCCACGCTGCCGCCCCGGAAGTTGGCCACCAGGGTGGCGCAGGTGAGCCGGATGCCCAGGATGCTGGCGTTGTAGGTCATGCCGGCCGCACTTCGACTCTCGCGGTCTTTCCACCACTGTCGTCCGGGGGATACGCCCCTCGTTCCTCG
>JANXYI010000295.1 GCA_025350085.1 Deltaproteobacteria bacterium | reverse complement strand
GTGAGGTTGCGCAGGCCGTGGGTCAGCATGTTCATCTTCTTGGCCACGTCGCCCAGGTCCACGAAGCCGTGCTCCGTGAACTCGAAGTGCTCCTTCAGGCCCTTCAGGTCGTCGCGCACGGACACGCCGCTCTTGAGGATGTGCTTGGCGCTGAGCAGTTCCGCGAGCACGGCCTTGTTCTCCAGCCTGGCCAGCTGGAAGATGTACACGTGCTTGGAGCCTGCCAGCTGCAACAGCGCGGGCGGCGGGGTGATGCCCTTCTTGAAGATGGGCCGGGTCTCGGTGTCGAACCCGAGCAGGCCTTCTTCCAGGAGCTGCTTCATGGCCTGGTGCAGCTGGCGGTCGGACTCCACAAAGACGATCTTGCCCACGAACTGCGTGAGCGGCATGGCCATGATCTCTTCGGTGGCGAAGGAGCGCAGGTACTGCTCGTCCAGCTCCGCGCCCTCGCGCACCGGGGCCAGGGGGATGACCACCGGCTTGGGGGTCTTGGGCGTACGGGTGCGGCGGCCGCCCCGATGGGCGGGCCTGCCGACGGGCTTGCCGGACGATTGCTCGGACGTCTGTTCGGGCGACTTCTCGACGAGAGCGCCTTCGGATTTGCATTCGGTTTTATTCATGCTCGCGGATGGTGTTAAAGTCGATTTCGGGCCATTTTTCCTGGGTGTCCTCGAGCCGCCACTGGCTGGGCGCGAGATAGGCCAGGTTGTCCTCGGCGTCCTTGGCCAGGCTGGCGTGCATGGCCCGTTCGAAGTCGGCCAGCTTGCGCTTGTCCGGGCAGGAGATGAACCGGGCGCAGGTGTACTGCACGGGCTCGTACAGCGCGTCCACGCCGTACTCGTCCTTGAGCCGGGCCATGATCACGTCGAACTGGAGTACGCCCACGGCGCCCAGGATGTAGTCGTTGCCTATGAGCGGGCGGAAGACCTGCACCGCGCCCTCCTCGGCTAGCTGGACCAGCCCCTTCTGGAGCTGCTTGGCCTTGAGCGGGCTCTTGAGGACCACGCGGCGGAAGTGCTCGGGTGCAAAGCTCGGGATGCCGGTGAACTTGAGCGGCTCCTTTTCCGTGAAGGTGTCGCCGATCTTGATGGTGCCGTGGTTGTGCAGGCCGATGATGTCGCCCGGCCAGGCCTCGTCCACGTTGCTGCGGTCCTGGGCCATGAAGATGATGGCGTTTGACACGGTGACGTCCTTGCCGATGCGGTGGTGCTTGAGCTTCATGCCGCGCTGGAAGCGGCCCGAGCAGATGCGCAGAAAGGCGATGCGGTCGCGGTGCGCCGGGTCCATGTTCGCCTGGATCTTGAAGACCACGCCGGAGAACTCGCTTTCTGTGGGCTCGACTTCGCGGGTGGTGCTGGCGCGCGGACGCGGCGGGGGCGCCAGGGTCACGAAGCTGTTCAGCATCTCCTGCACGCCGAAGTTGTTGATGGCTGAGCCAAAGAACACCGGGGTCTGCTTGCCCGAGAGGTAGCGCTCGCGGTCAAAGGGATAGCCCGCGCCCGCAACCAACTCCATGTCGCGCCGCAGGTCCGCGGCCTGGGAGCCGAGCAGCTCGTCCAGCCGGGGGTCTTCGAGGCCCTTGATGACCAGGCCCGCCTGGATCTTGCCACCGTGGGTGGCGGAGAACAGGTGCAGCTCGTTCTTGAGGATGTTCCAGGTGCCGCGGAAGCCCTTGCCCATGCCGATGGGCCAGGTCATGGCCGCGCACTCGATGCCCAGGCTCTCCTCGATGTCCGACAAGAGATCCAGCGGCTCGCGGCCCTCGCGGTCCATCTTGTTGATGAAGGTCAGGATCGGTGTGTCGCGCAGGCGGCAGACGTCCATGAGCTTGCGAGTCTGAGTCTCCACGCCCTTGGCCGAGTCGATGACCATGATCGCGGAATCCACTGCCGTGAGCACGCGGTAGGTGTCCTCGGAAAAGTCCTGGTGGCCCGGGGTGTCCAGCAGGTTGATGGCATAGCCTTCGTACTCGAACTGCATCACCGAGCTGGTGACCGAGATGCCGCGTTCGCGCTCCATGGCCATCCAGTCGCTGGTGGCGTAGCGCGCGGCCTTGCGCGCCTTGACCGTGCCCGCCATCTGGATGGCGCCGCCAAAGAGCAGGATCTTCTCGGTCAAGGTGGTCTTGCCTGCGTCCGGGTGGCTGATGATGCCGAAGGTGCGGCGGCGGGCCGCCTCGCGGACGAGTTCTTTTTCCAGCTGGGGATCGGTCACATTTGCTCCGAGTGAGGCCTGGCGCGGGGTTTCGCGCCAAAGCCGAAAATCGCGGCACCATCCCCCAGATGACGGCAAAGGTCAAGCCCTGCCTGAACCGCCCCTTTAAGGGGGGCCGCAGCAGGGTCGCGGGTGGCCGCCCGGAGCAGGCTCCGGGTCCAAAATACGGACCTGACGACGCGGACGGCGCTAGCCGCCGGTGGCGATCAGGTCCATCATGAGCAGCTGCCGGGCGCTCTTTTCGTCGAGCGTGACCCCGGTCCAGATCTCGAACTGGGCCAGGCCCTGGTGCAGGAACATCTGCAGGCCCGAGAGCACCGCGACCCCGGCATTCCTGGCGTCCTCCATGAACACCGTGCGCACGGGGTTGTAGATCAGGTCAAAGACCAGTCCCACCCCGGCAAAGCCGTCCCTGGGCCAGGGCGACTCGTCCTTGTGCTCTCCGGTCATGCCGAGCGGCGTGGTGTTCACCAGGAGCGACCAGGGGCGTGTGGCTCGCCCCTGCCAGTCCACTGTGGTGATCCCGAATGCGCGCGCCAGGGCCTCAGCCTTGGAGGCTGTCCGGCCGGTGACGCAGATCTCGGGCACGCCGAGTTCCTTGAGGGCCGCGCAAG
>JANXYI010000284.1 GCA_025350085.1 Deltaproteobacteria bacterium | reverse complement strand
GCAGGCGCAGACGCAGACGTTGCTGTAGTTGATGTTCCGGTCCACCACATAGGTCACGATGGGCTCCGGGTGCTTGCGCAGGCGAACCTGGTGCGCGGCGTGCCCGAGCTCGTGCAGGGGGGCCTTTTGCTGGAGCAGCCGGGCCTGGTCCAGGGTCAGCCTGCGGCCTTCGGCCGCGTCATCCAGGATGCGCTGCACCTGTATCTGGCTCATGCCTGGCCCCCTTGAATAGGATTGAACCGCGCGTCGCGCTCCACAGGGATCAGGCCCAGGCCCCGGATCATGGCCTCCAGCTGGGCCTTGGTCAGGCCCTGTTCGCTGGTGGCCCCGGCCATGTGCCCGATCTTCTCCTCGACCACGGTGCCGTCCAGGTCGTCGGCCCCGAAGAACAGCGCCACTTGCGCCTGCTTCACCGTGAGCATGACCCAGTAGGCCTTGAGGTGCGGGATGTTGTCCAGCATGAGCCGGCTCACCGCAATGGTCCTGAGCTCGTCGATGCCTGTCAGCGGCCGGTCGACTTTGATGGCGTTGTTCTCGGTCTGGAAGGGCAGGGGGATGAAGCAGGTGAAGCCGTTGCCCCCCTTGTGTAGGGACTGGTCCTGCTGCCTGCGCAGCTGGTCCAGGTGGTCCAGGCGGTCGTTGATGCTCTCCAAATGCCCGAAGAGCATGGTGCAGTTTGTCGCCAGACCTAACTCATGCGCCTCCCCGTGGATGCGCAGCCATTCCTCGGCGTCGCTCTTCCTTGGGCAGATGCGGCGGCGCACCTCGGGCGCGAAGATCTCGGCCCCGCCGCCCGGCAGCATGGCCAGCCCCGCGGCCTTGAGGGTCTGCAAGACCTCGATGGTGCTCATGCCCTCAAGCTTTGCGAAATGCGCGATCTCCACGGCCGTGAAGCACTTGAGCGTGGCCTCGGGCAGGGCCTTCTGCACACTCTCAAGCAGGTCCACGAAGAACGACAGCCGCAGGTCCGGGTGGCAGCCGCCCACGATGTGCACCTCGCGCGGGGTGAGCGGCGCGCTGGTCAGCCGGTCAACCGCGTCCTGGATGCTCAGCTCAAAGCCGCCCTCCTGGCCCTTCTCGCGCTGGTAGGCGCAGAAGGCGCAGGCGTTGACGCAGACGTTGGTGTAGTTGATGTGTCGGTTGACGACGTAGAAGGTCTTGGCGCCGTGCAGGGCCGTGCGCCGCAGGTGGGCCAGCGCGCCCACGGCGGTCACGTCCGGGCAGGCGAAGAGCTGTCGGCCCTCGTCGAGGCTCAGGCGCTCCCCGGCCGCCACTTTTCGGGCAATGGCCCCCAGGCCCAGGGCCTCGAAGCGCTGTATTTCAGACATTGGTGTCTCCTTTGCTGGCGTCCGGTGCCAAAGAGGCTGAGAAGCCTTGGCACAGGGCGTCCACGATGGCGTCCAGGCGGGCCTGGCGCGTGGCGGAATCGGTTGACAGGCCCAGGCCCGCGTCAAGCACAGGCGAGTCCTGGGCGCTGAGCGCGCGGTCGAGCGTGGCCTCGATGATGAAGGCCGCAATGGCCGGGTCCAGGTCCGGGCGCACCTGGCCCTGCCCCTGGCCGAGCTCGACCAGCTCGCGGAAAAAGGTCAGCCCCTCGGCGCGGACCTCGGTGAGCAGGGTGGCGCGCAGGGGGAAGTCCTCCTGGCCCAGCATGCGCCGGTAGATGCCCCAGAGAAAGGGGTGCGCCGTTGCAAAGGCCGCGCTGGCAATGAACACGCGGCGCAAGCGGGCCGGGAAGGTCTCGTTGTTGCCACCACCATCCTTGCCGTCGCGGATGGCCCTGAGCGGGGCCTTGATCTCGTCCACGGCGCGGCGGAAGAGGTGCCGGAACAGGCACTCCTTGCTGCCGAAGTACTGGAACAGCGAGCCCTTGGCGATGTCGAGCCGACCCACGATGCGGTTGATGCTGGCCTGCTGGTAGCCGTTTTCTGCGAACTCGCGCAGGGACTCGTCCAGCACACGCCGCTGCTTCTGCGGGTCCAGGTTGTCGAAAGTCGAACGTGGGGTCGGGCTTGATGC
>JANXYI010000281.1 GCA_025350085.1 Deltaproteobacteria bacterium | reverse complement strand
CCGAGGGCATGACGCTCGAGAAGATCCTCTGCGACACGCCCTTCGGGTTCCGCATCCTCCCGGCGGCCTCGGGCGTCAGCGACATGGTCAACTTAAGCACCGGCCAGAAGCTCGACCTACTGGAGGCCATGGACTACCTGGAGGGCGGCATCGACCACCTCATCGTGGACACCGGCGCCGGCATCAACGACAACGTGCTGTATTTCAACATCGCGGCCAGCGAGCGCCTGGTGGTCCTGACCACCGAGCCCACCTCGCTCACCGACGCCTACGCGCTGATCAAGGTGCTCAAGCTCCGGCACGGCGTGGACCGCTTCCGCGTTTTGGTGAACATGGCCAAGGACGAGAAGGGCGCCAAAGAGATCTTCACCAAGCTGTACAAGGCCTGTGACCACTTTTTAAGCGGCGTGTCCCTTGATTTTGTCGGCTTCATCCCGCAGGATGCGGCGGTGCGCAAGGCCGTCATCGCCCAGACCCCGTTTTTGCATTTAAGCCCTGAGAGTCCCGCCAGCCGGGCCATAGGTCAGGCAGCGGCCAAGATAACCGGCTGGAAAGTCACGGCAAAGGCAGATGGAAACATTAAATTCTTCTGGAAAAAGCTCCTCTTCCAGGAGCAGTCCGTGGCGTGAACTGGAAACGGGCCAGATGTCCTGGGCGCAGTGTCCCCCGCGCGACCAGGAGGCAATCGTCCGGCACTACGCCCCGAAGATCCGCATCCTGGCGCTGAGGATGAAGAACAAGCTTCCGCAGAGCGTGGAGCTTGGTGAACTCATCAGTGCCGGGAGCATCGGACTTCTTGACGCGCTGGGCAAGTTCCGCCCGGAGCTCGGCATCAAGTTCGACACCTATTCCGAGAACCGCATCAAGGGCGCCATGCTTGACGAACTCAGGCGCATGGACTGGTTCTCGCGCGGGATGCGCCAGAAGGTGAAGATGCTTGACGAGGCCATGCGCCAGATCGAACACGAAACCGGTGCCACACCGACGCATGAACAGCTGGGCACCAAGACAGGTCTGTCCCCGCGAGAGGTGCAGCAGGGGCTTGAGGCCCTGCAAAACCAATTGTGCGTCAGCCTCGACGCCTTCCAGGAGAACTTTGTCGGCAGCCGCGAGTCGCTGTCGGAAAACGAACCCTATCAAAACACTGCATTCCAGGAAATGGTTGACAAGATTGCAGGGCTCATAGAAGAGTTGACCCCTAGAGAGAAGCTTGTCATATCACTCTACTATGGTGAAGAGTTGAATATGAAGGAGACCGCCCAGGTCATGGACATCACCGAAGGGCGCGTCTCGCAGTTGCACTCACAGGCCCTGGCCAAGCTGCGCGAAAGCTACCGCAAGCGCTACGAAAACGAAGGTTGATCCGGGAGGACAGACACAATGCCTGCAGACAAGAACATGCGCATTCTCGTTGTCGACGACTTTTCCACCATGCGCAAGATCATCAAGAACATCCTCCGCCAGCTCGGCTTCAACAACGTCACCGAGGCCGACGACGGCACCACTGCCTGGGAGACGCTCAACCGCGACAACATCGACTTCATCATCTCCGACTGGAACATGCCGCAGATGACCGGCATCGAGCTCTTGCGCAAGGTGCGCTCCAGTGAAGAATACGCTGGCACGCCCTTTCTCATGGTCACGGCCGAGGCCCAGCAGGAGAACATCATCGAGGCCGTGCAGGCCAAGGTTTCCAACTACATCGTCAAGCCGTTCACCCCGGAGACCCTGGGCCAGAAGATCGACAAGATCTTCCCTGGTTAAGGCCTAACCCCGAAGGGGGGCATGTCCGTCATGGTTCCAGATCCAGCTGAGGAGGCGCAAAAAACAGGCGCAGGCAAACCCGGCGATAGCGATGTCACCCTGGACACCAGCGAGGCCTCGCGCGCCACGCAGAAGGTGGACCTCGACCTCGACGACGCGCCCTTCCTGGAAGAGGAAGAGGAAGAGGTCAAGCCGGAGGCGCCCAAGCACAAGGAGGCCATCTCCCTCGCCCCGGCCGAAGAGGAAAAGAAGCCGGGCCTGGATCGCAAGAAGCTTATCATTATTGGCGTCGCTGCCCTGGTCGTTGTGCTGGTGCTGGTCGTTGCCGTCAAGTTCCTCTTCTTCAAGGGCAAGGCCCCCCAGGCCGAGAAGACCGCCCCACCAGCAGCACAGCAGCCCCAGTCCGAGGCCCCAGCGCCGGAACTTCCGGAGATGCAGGTGCGTCTGGAGCCGTTCTGGGTGGAGCAAAAGGGCGAGAACGACGAGGTGCGCTTCCTCATCGCGCGCATCCTGCTGGGCACCCACGACAAGGCCGTGCCCAAGGAGTTCGAAGCCAGGGTACTCTCGGCCCGCAACGCCATCTTCTACTACCTGAAGAATAAAGATGTGCAGTTTTTGGCCGATGAGAAGAATACGGAGAAGTTGCGGATGGAACTGTTACTCATCGTCAACCAGTACGTCACGGACGGCAAGTTCGAAACGCTGTTGTTCGAGGAATATGTGGTGAAATAAATGGCCTCCACGCCGCTTGACCTGCCCATCCTGATCTCACAGCTGCCCAACATGCAGCAGCTGGCCAACGCACAGGCGCACATCGTGCCCGAGGCGCAGCAGGTGCTTTTCGGCCAGATGGTGGCCGACCAGCAGCGCAAAAACGGCGCCAAGGTCCAGGACGTGGAGAAGAAGGAAAAGCTGGAGGCCGTGGACCACGAGACCGGGGGCAAGAACTCGTCGCCGGGGTATGCGCGCCACAACCGCAGGCCCCCGCCCGAGGCCGAGCCGCAGCCCGACACCCAGTCCTCCAACGCCTCGCCCTGGTCCGGCAACATCATCAACGTCAAGATCTAAAGCCGCGCCCCTACCTGTCCCTGTCCTGCTTGTCGTCCTCCTCCATCTCCTCCTTGGTCGGGTAGCGGCCCAGAAACCAGAAATACAGCCACTTCTTGCGGTCCTGGCGGACAGGCCGGGTGCCTGGCGAACGCATGTGCCGGTCCACGAACAGGGCCAGGCACACGCCAAAGGCCAAGACCACCAGGGCGAACAGCCAGTTGCTCATCACACTCCCCCCGTTAAGCGTCCGCATTGTGCACGGCTCCATCTCCTGCGTAAAAGGAATTTCCTGAAAACGCGAGGGAATTCTTGAAAACGCGGCATTGCCTCGGCCGTTGGGAATGTGCATAATGCACAAGCGGACACGAGAGCACAGCAAAGCCGCCACCTCAACCACACATGGAGCCCCTATGCCCACTCCCAGCGACTACACCCTGTTCAGCGGCGGCGCGCAGGGCGCCGAGGCCGAGTTCGGCCGCCAGGCCGAGACCCTGGGCCTGCAGGAGGTCAACTTCTCCTTCGAGGGCCACAAGATCGAGCGCTCCCGCGGCCTGCGGATGCTGACCACGGAAGAGCTCATGCGCAAGGACGTCAGCCTGACCTACGTGTCCAGGCTGCTGGACCGTAACTTCAGCAACGCCCCGCTCATCCGCATGGTCCTGCGCACCATCATGTACCAGGTCGACGCGGGCCTTGAGGTCTTCGTGGTCGGCAGCATCCTGGACAACGGCACCGTCAACGGCGGCACCGGCTGGGGCGCGGAGTTCGCCAAGATCTGCAACAAGCCGCTCTTCGTCTTCGACCAGGTCAAGAACGGCTGGTTCAGCTACGCGCACGGCAAGTGGGAGGCCGCCCCGACTGTGGTGATCACCCGCAGCCACTTCACGGGCACGGGCACGCGCTTTCTGGAAGCCAACGGCAAGGCCGCCATCGCCGCGCTCTTCGAGCGTTCCTTTCGCGCGTAGCAGGGCCTGAGCATTTCGGGCGATCCCGGACCAGGCAGCCACCGGGATCGCCCATTTTTCCGTGCATTGATTTTCCCCGCCAAAGCGGGCATCGCACGTTCAGGGCCGAGCTTTCGCCCGCTGCACTCAAAACCTAGCAGGTGTCCCCATGCAGATCACCGCGCTCTTGCTCCTGGCCCTCACCGTCACCGAACTTGCCCTGCTCTTCGTGGTCATCGCCTTCTACCTGCGCCTGCGCAAGAGTGAGACGCTCATCGCACGCATGCAGACCAGGCAGGAGGAACTGCTGCTCAAGATGCGCGCCAATGCCCAGCTGGAGCAGGAGCTGGTGGACAGCTTCGAGCGCCGGCAGGACGAACTGACCCGCCTGGACGCCCAGCTCACCGAGCGGGTGGTGGTGCTGAACAAGCTGCTCAAGCAGGCCGACGAGTACGCCCGCTCCCCGCAGTTCCTGCGCCAGGTCATCATCTCCGGCAACCGCCAGGGCAAGAGCCCCAAGGAGCTGGCCAAGACCACGGGCCTGTCCGTGGACGAGGTCGAGCTGATCATCGACCAGAACACGTAAGGCCGGGCACCGGCCATGCGCATCAAGGGCTACGGATCAGGCCAGGGCGGCCAGAGCGGGCAATCAGGCCCGGGCCGCGACCGCGCCGCGAATTTCCGCGCCGGCCACAGCGTGGGCGAGCGCATCCGGGGCCGGGTGCTCCGGCGCGAGCCCTCGGGGCTGTACTGGGTGCAGGTGGGCAATGATGAGCTGCTGGCCCGGCTGGAGGTCCAGACCGAGCCCGGCGACCAGCTCATGTTCGTGGTCCGCGCGCTGACCCCGGAAATCCTTCTCCAGGCCTTACAGGGCGACGGCCCCCAGGACGACCTGCCTGGGCTGGTCCAGCGCTTCCGCGCCGCGCGCGAGGCCTTTGAGACCCGCGCCGAGCCGCTGCTCTCTGTCCTTTCGCGCATCCCGCCCATGCCCTCCCAGCGCCAGGAGGGCTTTGGCATCGCGCTTGGTGGCAACGCCGAGGCCCAGCGCCTGCACGCCAATACCCAGTCCGTGCTCCAACGGATCAATGAGGTCCTGGCCTCCGGGCGCGGGGCCGAGGCCCGGGGGCCCGCGGCCCTGTACCTGCCCTGGCTGCTGCCGGGCCTGCGGCGCCAGGAGATGGTGCGCAGGCAGACCGGCGCAGGCTTTACCGAGGCCTCCATGAGCGCGCGCGGGGCCGGGTGCGGGGGGCTGGAGCTGCGCCTGCTGTCCCGGCCCGGACAATGCAGCCTGCGCCTGCTGGCCGAGCACCCGGACCAGACCGGGGCCCTGCAGGTGGAGCTGGCCGGGCTGGTGCGCGAGGCCCTGGGTGTGGAGGCGGAGTTCCTGGGCGTGGCCCGGCTCGCTCCGCCTGCCGGGGCCGGGGTCCTGGGCGAACTCCTGGGTGACACCCCACTCTGGGCCTCGGGCGGGCTGAACACCCGGGTCTAGGTCCATGAATCGCGCAAGATATCGCGCAAAGCCCACAAAGTGCCCTGCCCGCGTGGTCCAGCGCAGCGCCTACACTCGTCCTACCCACTATTCCAGGCAGGGCCTGCGCAACATCCTGCGCAGCTTCCTGCATAACACTTACCCCCCGGCCTACGCACCAGCCACGCAGTTCCCTGCGCAGCACACTACCCACAAGCTACGCATTCCCTGCGCACCGGCTACGCAAATTTCTGACAAGACCCGACGTCGCGTCACGCCGCGCCGCCCTGCCCCACCCCCGGACCTTGGACAACAAAAAAACGCCCCGCAGGGCGTCCTCAGAGGAGAATCAAAGGGAGCAGGCCGTCTTCGCGGCGGGGCTCAGGCCAGGGCGGGCTGGCCGCGCAGGCTCTCCAGGCCCTCGCGCGCGGGCTTGCCAGCGGGCGCAGTGACCGGGGCAGGCACGGGCAGGCCGAGGGTGCGCTCCTCCAGGTACTCGCTCGCGTGGTCCTCAAGGTAGCGCAGGAAGGAATTGTTCAGGGCATGGCCCGAGGCAAAGACCTCGAAGCGGCCTTGCAGGGGCAGGCCCATGATCGCCATGTCGCCCACGAAGTCGAGCAGCTTGTGGCGCACGAACTCGTCGGGGTAGCGCAGGCCGTCGGTGTTCAGCACGCCGAACTCGTCCAGCACCACGGCGTTGTCCAGGGTGCCGCCGAGCGCCAGGCCGTTGGCATGCAGGTACTCCACCTCGCGCAGGAAGCCGAAGGTGCGCGCCTTGGCGATGTCATTGGCAAAGACGTCCGGGGTCACTTCGAGCTTCAGGTTCTGGCGGCCGATGAGCGGGTGGGCGAACTGAATGGTGTAATCAACCAGAAAGCCGTCGTGCGGGGTTGCCTTGACGTATTTGCCGTCGCGCTCGAAGGTCAGCGGCCGGGTGATGGCCAGGACCTTGCGCGCCTTGGTCTGGCGGCGCAGGCCGGCCTGGTTCAGCAGATAGACGAAGGAGGCGGCGCTGCCGTCCATGATGGGCAGCTCCCGGCCCTGAACCTCGATGCGGATGTTGTCGATGCCCATGCCGCGCACGGCTGCGAGTAGGTGCTCCACCGTGGCGATCTGGTCGTGGCCGTTGCCCAGGCTGGTGGCCAGGCCAGTATCAACCACAAGACGGGGCTTGGGGCTCAGGAAGGAGGTGCCCGATCCGCTGCGCAGGGCAAAGAGGATGCCCGTGTCCTCGGGCGCGGGGCGCAGCACGAGTTCCACCTGCCTGCCACCATGCAGGCCGATTCCCGTGCAGCGTACCGTATTGCGGATCGTGGTCTGATGCATGAGTCCTCCAGCAGACCCGGATATGCATACGCGGTGCCAACCCAGACTTGCAGGGTAACACCATTATTTTACTGGATTAACTCTGCGAAGTGTCAGAGTGGAGATTGTGACATTTTGCCCACAAGGTGCACGGATGCGACAAAATGGAAGGCGCGTGTGGCGTTCAGGCCGCAGGTCAGCCAGGGAGTTTGGCGCGCAGCACCCGGTCCAGGCCCGCGTAATCCTGCAGAATCACGGCCTCGGCAAAGCCCTGGCCCACAGAATTCAGGGAAGGATCGCTGAAGAAATCCAGCACGGCCCGGCCCTGGGTGGAGCCGATCTCGCAGAGCAGCACGCCGCCGGGTTTGAGCGCGCGGGCTGCCGTTGGCGCCAGGCCGCGGATGTGCGCCAGGCCCTGCTCCGCGCTTACCAGGGCGGCCCGGGGCTCGAACCCGCGCACCTCAATGCTCAGGCCCGCGTATTCGGCCTCGGTGGTGATGGCGGCGCGCACCTC
>JANXYI010000232.1 GCA_025350085.1 Deltaproteobacteria bacterium | reverse complement strand
TGAAACCGGCCATATTGATGAACAGGGGAATGCCATGACGCTCAAAACCAATGATCCGGGCCGCCTGCCCATCCCCTCGGAGCTCATCGCCTGGACCAGGCTGGTGGAGCTGACCTGCGTGGAGCCCGCCACCGTGGCCGAGCTGCTGGACATGGGCTGGATCGACCCGGTGCGCACCCGGGCCGACGAGTACCTGTTCCGCGCCCGCGACGTGTACCGCATCCAGAAGCTCCAGCGCCTGTGCCGCGACCTGGAGATCTCCTTTGCCGCGGGCTCGATCATCGTGGACCTCATCGACCGCGTGGAGCTTTTGGAACAGGAGCTGGCCGAGCTGCGCCGCCTGCTGTAACCCCAACAACGCCATTTCACACACCTATCTCAGCCCGCCGGGGTCGCCCCTGCGGACGTTTCGGGAGGACACAGAGTGGACCCCAATAAGCTGACCCAGAAATCCCAGGAGGCCCTGACCGAGGCCCAGAGCCTGGCCGTGCGCCGCGGCCACCAGCAGATCGACACCCTGCACCTGCTCTATGCCCTGGTCACGCAGGACAACGGGCTGGTGCCGCAGATCATCAAAAAGTGCGGGCTCGACGCGGGGGCCTATGCCCAGGCCGTGCTGGCCGAGCTGGACCGCCTGCCCTCGGTGTCCGGCCCCGGCGCCCAGCCCGGCCAGGTCAGCGTGACCCAGGCCGTGAACGCGGTGCTCGTGCGCGCCGAGGACGCGGCCAAGCGCATGCAGGACGAGTTCGTCAGCGTGGAGCACGTCTTCCTGGCCCTCATCGACGAGGCGCCCTCCACCGGGCCGGGCAAGGTCAACCGCCAGTTCGGCCTGACGCGCGACAAGGTGCTCACCGCGCTCACCGAGGTCCGCGGCAACCAGCGCGTGACCACGGACAACCCCGAGGCCACCTACGACTCGCTCAAGAAGTACGGCCGCGACCTGGTGGACGAGGCGAGGAGCGGCAGGCTCGACCCGGTCATCGGCCGCGACGCCGAGATCCGTCGCGTCATCCGCATCCTCTCGCGCCGCACCAAGAACAACCCGGTGCTCATCGGCGAGGCCGGTGTGGGCAAGACAGCCATCGCCGAGGGCCTGGCCCAGCGCATCGTCAAGCAGGACGTGCCCGAGGGCCTGAAGGACAAGACCATCTTCGCGCTGGACATGGGCGCGCTCATCGCCGGGGCCAAGTACCGCGGCGAGTTCGAGGAGCGCCTCAAGGCCGTGCTCAAGGACGTCCAGAAGTCCGAGTGCCGCATCATCCTGTTCATCGACGAGATGCACACCATCGTGGGCGCGGGCAAGGCCGAGGGCGCCATGGACGCGGGCAACATGCTCAAGCCCATGCTGGCTAGAGGCGAGCTGCACTGCATCGGCGCCACCACCACGGACGAATACCGCAAGAACATCGAGAAGGACCCAGCGCTGGAGCGCCGCTTCCAGCCGGTCATGGTCGACGAGCCAACGCTGGAGGACACCATCTCCATCCTGCGCGGACTCAAGGAGCGCTTCGAGGTGCACCACGGGGTGCGCATCAGCGACTCGGCCATTGTCGAGGCCGCCACGCTCTCCAGCCGCTACATCACCGACCGGCAGCTGCCGGACAAGGCCATTGACCTCATCGACGAGGCCGCGGCCATGATCCGCACGGACATCGACAGCCTGCCCACCGACCTGGACGAGACCAACCGCCGCGTCCTGCAGCTCGAAATCGAACGCGAGGCGCTCAAGCGCGAGACCGACGCAGCCAGCCGCGACCGCCTGGACAAGCTGGTGGAGGAGCTCACCGAGCTCAAGGACAAGCAGGCCGAACTCCTGAGCCAGTGGGAGCGCGAGAAGGGCGCCATCGAGGGCGTGCGCCACATCAAGGCCGACATCGAGCAGACCAAGCTCGAGATCGAGGAGGCCGAGCGCAAGCTGGACTACAACCGCGCGGCCGAGCTGCGCTACTCCAAGCTGCACGGCCTGGAAAAGCAGCTGGCCGAGAGGGCCCCGGCAGAGGGCGACGAGGGCATTGACGGCAAGCCGCGCCTGCTCAAGGAAGAGGTCGGGCCGGACGACATCGCGTCCATCATCTCCCGCTGGACCGGCATCCCGGTGACGCGCCTGCTGGAGAGCGAGCGCGAAAAGCTGCTGCGCCTGCCTGAGCAGCTGCACGAGCGCGTCATCGGCCAGGAGCAGGCCGTGCAGGCCGTGTCCGATGCGGTCTTGCGCGCACGGGCCGGACTCAAAGACCCGCGCCGGCCCATCGGCAGCTTCCTGTTCCTCGGGCCCACGGGCGTGGGCAAGACCGAGCTGTGCAAGACCCTGGCCTCCGCGCTCTTCGACACCGAGGACAACATGATCCGCCTGGACATGAGCGAGTACATGGAGAAGCACACCGTGTCGCGCTTGATCGGAGCGCCTCCGGGCTACGTGGGCTACGACGAGGGCGGCCAGCTCACCGAGGCCGTGCGCCGCAAGCCCTACTCCGTTGTGCTTTTCGACGAGGTCGAGAAGGCGCATCCGGACGTCTTCAACACGCTCTTGCAGATCCTGGACGACGGCAGGCTGACCGACGGCCACGGCCGCACCGTGGACTTCAAGAACACCATCCTGATCATGACCTCGAACATCGGCTCGCCCATCATGCTCTCCGGCATCCGGCCCGACGGCACCTTTGCGCCCGGCGTGGAGGACCAGGTCATGGAGGCCCTGCGCGGCCATTTCCGGCCGGAATTCCTGAACCGCGTGGACGAGACCGTGCTGTTCAAGCCGCTGTTGCAGCCGCAGCTCAAGGCCATCATCGAGCTCCTGGCGGGCAGCCTGCGCGCGCGGCTGGCGCACCGCAAGATGAACCTGACCATCACGGACGCGGCCAAGACCTTCATGGCGGCGGCGGCGTACGACCCGGTCTATGGCGCGCGGCCCCTGCGGCGCTATTTGCAGACGCACCTGGAGACCCCGCTGGCCAAGGAGATCATCGCCGGGTACCTGGAGGACGGGGCCGAGATCGTCGTGGATGTGCAGGCTGAGCACATCGTGTTTGGCCGCAAGGACGAGGACGGCAACGTGGTCTATGACGCCGAGGTGTCCCCGGTTCCGAAGGTGGATGCCGGGCGGAAGATTCAGTAGGATTTTACTTCGCCGGGCGGGCCGACCATGAGCAGGTTGTGCCCGCCTGCGCGGAGAAATGCCCCCCTCTACCCCAGCCCAAACGCCCCCAGAAAGAAGTGCCCGACAAAGGCCGCCAGAAAGATCGACCAGAACAGCGCCCAGCCCCGGAACCAGCGCCGCTGGGCTGCGGTGATTTCCGCTCGCGCGTACAGCGCTTCCACCCGGTCCAGGTAATATTTCCGCGCCAGCCGGTAGTTCACATACCCGCCCAGAACCGTGAACAACGCCAGATAGACAAAGCCCAGATGGACAAAGCCCTGATGGGCAAGTGATAATCCCGGCATATTTCCCCACTCCGCGCTGGCGTTTCAGGCCCCCACCCGAGCATGGCGGTCCGCGTATGCTGGAACGCTAGAAAGAAGCGCGCGCCGCGTCAAGAGGCAGGCGGAAATGCCGGGACAGCTCTTAACACCCGGCCAAGTCCAAGAATATTCTTGACGTCCTGCCCGTGCAGGGTCATGAAGATAAGGCAGAGGAATAATTGGCCATGGGCGTAGAGAGGCAATGGATTTGCCCGAAGCGTCCCGTCAGTATTCGTCACCCCCTAAGGAGGCTACTCACATGACCCGGCGCATCGTTCTCATCGCAATGGTTCTCGTTTCCCTGCTGGCCGTCACCTTCACCGCGGCCCAGGCTTCGCACCGCGGCCCGGACTCGGTCATCACCGCGAACGTCGAGCAGGCGCTCGACAAAGCCTTCAAGGCTGAGCCCACCGGCATGAACGGTTCCCGTCTCGGCGTGAAGACCTTTGACGGCGTCGTCATGCTCAGCGGCGACGTGAAGAATGAAGCGGAGAAGGTGAAGGCCGTCGAAACAGCCAAGAAGGTCAAGGGCGTCAAGTCCATCGACGACCGCATCACTGTTGTCTCAGGCCATTAAGCGTCACACTCCGCATGCCCTGCGCCCACGCCTGATGCATGGCACAGGCGCAGGGCATGCTCCTCGTGCAGCAGCCCAATGCGCCCGCCTCGCCTTGCGCCTGCACAGAACACCGGGCAGGGACGCTGGAACTGATGGCAAACAACGGCAACAGAGCCCTATTCACCCCAGACCAGCTCGCCTCCTACGCCGAGGTGCTGATCTGGGCCATGCGCACCAGCCGCGGCGTAGCCTTCAAGAACGGCGAGCTGGTGCTGCTGCGCTTTGACATCGACGCCCTGCCGCTGGCCGAGGCCGTGTACGCCGCGCTCATGGACGCGCACCTGCACCCCCTGCCCCAGGCCCTGCCCACGAGCTTCATGCAGGCCGAGCACTTCGGCAACTCCAGCTTCGGCCAGCTCACCTTTGCCCAGCCCGGCCTGGACGAGCTGTACAAGGCCACAGCAGGCGTCATCACCATCCTGGCCCCGGACGACCTGACCAGCCTCAGCCACATCGACCCGCGCACCATCGCCGCAGGGGAACAGACCGAGATGCAGGCCGCAGGCGTGCTGGACCGCCGCCGCCGCGCGGGCCTGCTGGGCTCCACGGTCTGCCTGTACCCCACGGGCGCGCTCGCCGAGGCCAGCGGCATGGACATCGCCGAGTACGCCGAGCGCCTGGCCCGGGCCTGCCTGCTCCTCACCCCGGACCCGGTGGCCGAGTGGAAGCGCACGAAAAAGGAGCTGGCAGCCATCGGCAAATGGCTGGACGGGCTCAAGATTTCGCGCCTGCACATCGAGAGCGAGCGCTGCGACCTGACACTCTCGCCCGGCGACAAGCGCCGCTTCGTGGGCGTCACGGGCCGCAACATCCCGGGCTATGAGCTGTACCTGGCCCCGGACTGGCGCACGGTCACGGGCGTGTATTTCGCCGACCAGCCTTCCTTACGCTGGGGGCGGCTCATCAGCGACGTGCGCCTGGAGTTCCACAACGGGGTTGCGGTCAATACCGAGGCCGGGCGCGGCGGGCAGTTTTTGTCCGGTCGGCTGGCAAGCGACGGCGGGGCCCGGCGCATGGGCGAGTTCTCGCTCACGGACAAGCGCTTCTCCAAGGTCGACCGCTTCATGGCCCACACGCTGCTGGACGAGAACTTCGGCGGCGAGCATGGCAACTGCCACATTGCCCTGGGCGGGGCCTCGGCGGCGAGCTTCACCGGCCCGGCCAGCGAGCTGACCCAGGAGCGCGAGGCCGAGCTCGGCTTCAATGCCTCGGCCATGCACTGGGATCTGGTGAACACGGAGCAAAGGCGCGTCACCGCGGTCTTGCCAAATGGCGAGCGGCTCAGCATCTACGAGGACGGCCAGTTCCAGCTCTGAGTTTGCTGGCGTTTTTTCGCCTCTTCGCCTGCCAAAACAGCGCCGCGGCCTGTTGACATCCCCTGGCCCGTGCTTACTCCTTTGAACTGACGCGACGCCGGGACAGCTTGTGTTAAGCCTCCCGGCGTCCTCGCACGTTTTTGCCCAACACGAGACCACGGAGACCTGATGCCGGTAATCAAGAAGAAGTATGTGGACCAGGCCGCCAACACAGCCACCCCGTGGAATCCCGGAGCGGCTTCCGCGGTGGACCCCGAGGTTGTGCCCAAAGTCGACCCCCAGGCAGCCCCCAAGGTTGACCTGAGCGAGGAGGAGCTCGCCGCCCTGTGCACGGCCCGTGTCTGCCCGAAGTGCGCGGTCATGGCCGAGGCCGAGGACATCAAGCTGCGCGCCCTGGCCG
>JANXYI010000209.1 GCA_025350085.1 Deltaproteobacteria bacterium | reverse complement strand
CCCCGCCGGAGGCCTTCTTCTCTTGCTGTGCCAAGGGGGCTTGCCTGGACGCGCAGGCGTATTACATTGAACATTCTGTCCGACAAAACACCGGGAGCCACCCATGCCTGCCGCCCTGCCCACGCTCTTCGTGTCCCACGGCGCGCCCACCCTGGTCACGGACCCCGTGCCCACGCGCGCTTTCCTGCTCGGCCTGGGAGGCGCCCTGCCCCGGCCCCGGGCCATCCTCTGCGTCTCCGCCCACTGGGACACCAGCGCCCCGCGCCTGACCGCGGGGGAGCGCCCCGGCACCATGTACGACTTCTACGGCTTCCCGGACGAGCTCTACGA
This sequence comes from Deltaproteobacteria bacterium, assembly GCA_025350085.1. Lineage (GTDB taxonomy): Bacteria > Desulfobacterota > Desulfovibrionia > Desulfovibrionales > Desulfovibrionaceae > Humidesulfovibrio. The sequence goes on along the minus strand of JANXYI010000209.1, from coordinate 2,576 downwards.
GATGACCTACCCCGCGCCCGGGGACCCGGCCCTGGCCCGGCGCACGGCCGGACTGCTCGCAAGCGCGCAGATCCCGGTTGCCCTGGACGCGGAACGCGGCCTGGATCACGGGGCCTGGGTGCCGCTGACCCTCATGTACCCCCAGGCGGACATCCCGGTGCTGCAGCTGTCCATCCAGTCGCACCTCTCGCCCAGGCACCACCTGGAGCTGGGCCGGGCGATCGCCCCCCTGCGCGAGGAGGGCGTGCTTATCGTGGCCAGCGGCAACGCCACGCACAACCTGCGCGAGGCCTTCAGCCACTCCATCGACGAGCCGCCCGTGCCCTACGCCCGCGAATTCGCCGACTGGCTCACGGGACGCATCCTGGCGGGCGACACGGACGCGCTCCTGGACTATCTGGAGCAGGGGCCGCAGGGGCCACGCAACCACCCCACAGCCGACCACTACCTGCCGCTCTTGGTGGCCCTGGGCGCGGGGATGGAAGGGAACGGCGGCACGGGCCGCCTTCTGCACGACGGGTACACCTACGGCGTGCTGTCCATGGCCGCCTACGCCTGGGACGCGTAATCCGGGCCAGGGACAGGCCGCTGTTGACGCTCCCGCGCTGAAACCGTACATCCGACCCATGAAGCGCAATTACGAACTCTCCGTGAGCGCCGAATTCTGCGCCGCGCACCGGCTCGACGGCTACCCCGGCAACTGCCGCAACACCCACGGCCACAACTGGGGCGTCACGGTCTTTGTTCTCTGCTCGGGGCTGGACAAGCTGGGCATGGGCATGGACTTCCGCGACATCAAGGCCCTGGTCAAGGAGGCGCTGGCGAGCCTAGACCACGCCTTTTTGAACGACCTGGCCCCCTTTGCCGAGGAGAACCCCACGGCCGAGAACCTGGCCCGGCACCTGTACCAGGAACTCTCCCGCCTGCTGGCCGCAAGACCCGGCGCCGAGGTCGAGGCCGGGACCGTGCGCATCTCGCGCGTGCAGGTGGCCGAGACCCCGGGCGCGGGCGTCACCTACTGGGAGGGGCCTTGAGCCTATTGGTGACGGAGATCTTCCACAGCATCCAGGGCGAGTCGACGCATGCGGGCTGGCCCTGCGTGTTCGTGCGCCTGACCGGCTGCAACCTGCGCTGCCGCTGGTGCGACACCAGTTATGCCTACGAGGGCGGCAGCAAGATGTCCGCGGACGAGGTGCTGCGGCGCATTAACGCCCTGGGCATCAACGCCCTGGACACCCCGGCCCCCGGGCTCATCGAGTTCACCGGCGGCGAGCCCCTGCTCCAGGCGGAGGCCGTGGACCTGGTGAACCGGCTGGCTGCCTCCGGCCGCAGGGTGCTGGTGGAGACCAACGGCAGCCTGGACATCAGCGTGCTGGCGCCTGAGGTCGTCGCCATCGTGGACATGAAGGGGCCGTCGAGCGACCAGTCCGGCCGCATGGACCTGGCGAACCTGGACCGCCTGCGCGCCCGCGACGAGCTCAAGTTCGTCATCGCCCACCGCGGGGACTACGCGCACATGCTGGCACTCCTGCCGCGCATCGACACCGCGCGCAACGTGGTCAACGCCTCGCCGCTTTTCGGCGAGCTCCCCCCGGCCGAGCTGGCCGAGTGGATACTGGAGGACGGCCTGCCCGTGCGCCTGAACCTCCAGCAGCACAAGCACATCTGGCCGCCGGAAACGCGCGGCGTCTGATTTTCAGGAGTGGGAACCATGCCGGAACTGGCCAATGACAGCGCCCTGGTGGTCTTTTCCGGCGGACAGGACTCCGCCACCTGCCTGGCCTGGGCGCTGGCCCGCTACCGGCACGTGGAGACCCTGGGCTTCGACTACGGCCAGCGCCACAGCGTGGAGCTCTCCTGCCGCACCGAGGTCCTCGCCCGCATCCGGACGCTCAGCCCCGGCTGGGTCGCAAGGCTCGGGGCCGACACGGTCCTGTCGCTGGACTGCTTCAAACAGCTGGGCGAGACCGCGCTGACCCACGACGTGGAGATCTCCTTAACCGCCTCGGGCCTGCCCAGCACCTTCGTGCCCGGCCGCAACCTGGTCTTCCTGACCCTGGCCGCGGCCCAGGCCTTTCGCCGGGGCCTGAGGCGCATTGTCACCGGCGTCTGCGAGACCGACTTCTCCGGCTACCCGGACTGCCGCGACGATACCATCAAGGCCCTGCAGGTGGCCGTGAACCTGGGCCTGGAAACGCGCCTGGTCCTCGAAACCCCGCTCATGTGGCTGACCAAGGCCCAGACCTGGCAGCTGGCCCAAAATTTGGGCGGCGAGGCGCTGGTCGAACTCATCCTGGAACACACGCACACCTGCTACCAGGGAAGCCGCGGCCAGCGCCACGCCTGGGGCCACGGCTGCGGCGCCTGCCCGGCCTGCCAACTGCGGGCAGCGGGCTGGGCGCAGTACAGGAACAATGCCTCCGGCGGCCCAGGGGCCTGAGGCCCCTGGGAACCCCCATTGCGCCGAAAGGACCGCCGTCTAGACCCTGACCCGCGCGCAGGAAGCCGCAAAAACCCGGGAGCCCCCATGCCCCACCGCGCATCCCGCCCCTGCCTGCGTCTGGCCCGCCTCCTGG
>JANXYI010000165.1 GCA_025350085.1 Deltaproteobacteria bacterium | reverse complement strand
CTCGGGCTGGGGCTGGGGCTCGGCCGGGGCCGAGGCGTCGCCAAATCCGCCCGTCTTCTGCTCTTCCGGCTGGGAACGCAGGCCCTCCCAGCTCTGCTCGGCCCGGGAACGGATGTCCGTCGCCCCCTGCGAAGGAGACGGCGGCGGGGCCTGCCCGGCGTCCTGTCCCGCATCATTGCTGTCCGGACCTGCGCCGCGGCGGCGCAGCAGCTTGACGGCCAGGAAGATGGCCAGGCCGATGAGCAGGATGTCCAGGAAGCCGATGCCGCCGCCCATGCCGCCGTGGCCAAAGAGCATGGAGCCGATGAGGCCGCCCACCACCAGCCCGCCCAGGCCCATGCCGAAGCGCGAGAAAAAGCCCGGCTGGGGCGCGGCTGCGGGCGCCACCGGGGGCGGGGTGGTCTGCGGCGCCACCTTGGGCGCGGTCTGGGTGGCGCCGGAAGACGGCGCCACAGGCTTCGTGTAGCTGCGGGAATAGGAGGGCCGACTGCCGAAGGAGCTGCCGCCGCCAAGGCGCGCGGCCTCGGCCAGGCTCAGCCCCAGCAGCACAACAAGGGCCACAAGGCCCAGAATGATTCCGAATTTCTTCACTATGTTCCTCGTGTTCAGACGCTGATGCCCAGGTTCTGCAAGGTCTCGTGCATGCGCTCCGGAACGATGGGCTTGGTGACGTAGGCTGTGGCCCCTTGCTTGTAGGCCTCCATGACCGAAGAGACATCGCCCAGGGCCGTGGTCATGACGACCTTGGCCGCCTGGCCCGGCTCGATGCCGCGCGCGCGCTCCAGGGCGCGGATATCCTTCAGGACCTCCTGGCCGTTCTTGCGCGGCATCATGATGTCCAGGCACAGGAGCTGAAAGGGCCGCCCCTCGTCCAGGGCAGCGGTAAAGGCCTCCACGGCCTCCTCTCCGTCGCTGGTCACGACGAATTCGCCGTAGCGGGCCATGAGGCCCTCCATGTAGCGCGCGCTGATCTGGTCGTCTTCGTCGATGAGTATGCGCATGAAACCCCCTGCTCAATCCTCTCCATAGCCCAACTTTTCGCCGGAGACAATGGGACCGGGAGGCAACCAGGCCCAGGCATCTTGCCAGCGGGCCGGATGCAACGTATCTCTCCGGGTCGTGACCGGCCGGGCAGCGTCTAACGGCTGGCCCGAGCGTCAAGAACATCTGGAGGTTTACGCATGCCCTTTTTGAACATCAGCGCCCAGATCGCCCTGCCCTCCAAATGGGACGGCTGGCCGTTCAACTCCGGCTACGCCAGCGACTGGCAGACCTCGCTCGCCACCTACGCCTTCTCGGCCGCCATCCTCGCCGCCATCTGCGTGTTCCTGCGCCTGCTCTACGGCCCCAAGGGCATCTGGCGCGACAAGGAGATGGAACGCGAGGCCGAAGAGGCCAGGGGCAGGGAACTGGCACAGCTGGAGGCCGACCTGCGCTCCGGCCGGATCACGCAGCTTCAGTACACCAGGAAGAAAAAGGCCCTGTAGCCGTGAGCGGAGCCCTGAGCGACCCGATGAACGACCCGATGAGTGCGTCGAACGAGGCCCTTGTCCAGGGCGTACAGGAGCGCTTCCAGGCCTTTGCCGAACCCTTCCTACTTGAGCCCGGAGACTCCTTCGCCTATTGCCTCAAGATCGAGCACACGGCCAAGGTGCGCGCACTGGCCGAGGACATCGCCACGGCCTCGGGCGTGAGCGGCCGTGTGCACCTGGCCGCGCGCATCGCCGCAGTGCTGCACGATGTCGGCCGCTTCCCGCAATACAAAGAGTTCCGCACCTTCCGCGACGCCGAGTCGGCCAACCACGCGGCCCTGTCCGTGCGCCACGCCCTGCGCGAGGACATGCTGGCCGAGGTGCCCGCAGACATCCGGCGGCTGGTGCTGGGCGCGGTGTTTCTGCACAACGTGCGCCAGCTCCCCGCCACCCTGCCCCCGGACCTGCAGAGCGTGGCGCGCATCCTGCGCGACAGCGACAAGCTGGACATCTACAGCGTCATGATCAGGCATTTTGCCCAGGCAGACCCCGCGCACCCGGAGGTGGCCCTGCACGTCAAGCTCCACCCCACGGCCTATTCCCCGGAGGTACTGACGGCGCTTGCGCGCGGCGAGACCGGCGACTACCGCCACATCGTCTGGGTCAACGACTTCAAGCTCATGGTCGCGGGCTGGTTCTACGACCTGAACTTCCGCCGCTCCTGCCAGCTGCTCTCTGAGCGCGGTTATCTGACCACCCTCTTCGACTCCCTGCCTGCCGACCCGCCGCTCCTCTCCTTCCGCCAAAAGATCCTCGCAGACCTTGCCCGCAGGCTTACGGCTGGTGTATAGTCGCCCGTAGCCCGCACCCAGCGGGAAAGGAGCGCCCATGAACCCGAGCGACATGTTCGACGTCGTCATCCTCGGCAGCGGACCGGCCGGACTCCAGGCCGCCATCCACGCCTCGCGCAAGAAGACCAGCGTGCTCCTGCTCGGCCGCATGAACAAGAGCAGCCTGTACTGGGCGCACGTGGAGAACTTCCTCGGGCTCTCGAAAACCAGCGGCGAGGACATGCTGAAGACCGGCCTGGCCCAGGCCACCGGCTTCGGCACCGAGATCATGGACGAGGACGCGCTCTCCATCACCCCGCTCGGACGCTGCTTCGAGATCGAGACCGAG
>JANXYI010000287.1 GCA_025350085.1 Deltaproteobacteria bacterium | reverse complement strand
GTCCTGCGCGCCGCCCGGTCGGTCGGGCGGAGCGCAGGACTACATCAGAGGACCCGTCCCCCTTGCCCCGGCTTGCCTTGGCCTGGGAGTTCTGGCATAGCCTCGAAAAAGAGCGAGGGTGTGCATGGATTTCCTTTCCATCCGGCGGGCCATCCTGTCCGTCACCGACAAGTCCGGCCTGGCTGAATTCGCCTCCTTTCTGTCCGCCCAGGGCTGCCTGCTGGTCTCCACCGGCGGCACGCACAAGAAGCTCGTGGCGGCCAACCTCAAGGTCCAGGGCGTCAGCGAGGTCACGGGCTTTCCCGAGATCCTGGGCGGCCGCGTCAAGACCCTGCATCCGCGCATCCACGCGGGCATCCTGGCCGACAAGGACAACCCCGGCCACATGCTCACCTTAAGCGAACTGCGCATCGAGGCCTTTGACCTGGTCTGCGTGAACCTTTACAATTTCGCCGACGCGGCCAGCAAGGGCCTGGATCTCAAGAGCGCTGTCGAGGAGATCGACATCGGCGGGCCGTGCATGCTGCGCGCCGCGGCCAAGAACTTCCACACCACCCTCGTGGTGCCCGACCCCGCCTACTATCCGCGCGTCCAGGCCGAGATCGCTGCCCATGGCGGGGTGTCCCTGGCGCTTCGCCGCGAGCTCGCGGCCGAGACCTTTGCCCGCGTCTCGGCCTACGACGACATGATCGCACGCTACCTGGCCGCCGCGCCGCTGTAGCCCAAACCAAGGCCCAAACCAAAGGAACTCCCCATCGCCCTAAAGCCGCAAGGCAACACCCAGGGCCTCAAGCCCAGCCAGATCCAGCGCCTGACGCGCCTGTCCACACGCCGCTTTCCGCCCGCCGGGGGCGGCTTTTCCAATGACCAGGCCCGGGAGCTGGCCCTTGTCAGCCGCGACTGCGGCCGGCAGGTCGGCCTGCTCATCGACAGGCAGGGCCGCGTGGACATGCTCATTGTCGGCGACCCGACCTCCATCTACATCCCGGAGCTGCCCCGCGCGCGCCTGGGCGAGACCCGTTTGCGCGGCCTGCGCCTGTTGCACACGCATCTTTCGGGCGAGGAGCTGTCCCAGGAAGACCTCATGGACATGGTTTCCCTGCGCCTGGACAGCGTCGCGGCCCTCACCGTGGGCGAGTTCGGCGAGCCGGGGGTCCTGCACATGGCCCACGTGGTGCCGGTCAATCCGGCCGCCTCGGCCGACGCGCGGCAGCCCTACGACGTTTTGCCGCCCGTGCGCTGGGACCGCTGCGAGGTCGACCACGCCGCGCTCGTGTCGGCCCTGGAGGACGAATTTGCCCGTCTGGAGCGTGCCCAGGCCGAGGACAAGGGCCGCGAGCGCGCGGTGCTGGTCAGCGTGTCCCGGGACCCCAAGGCCGTGCAGGAGCGCAGCCTGGACGAGCTGGCCGAGCTGGCGCGCACGGCCGGGCTGGCCGCCTCTGCGCGCATGATCCAGCGCGTGACCAAGGGTGACGCGCGAAGCATCCTGGGCAAGGGTAAATTGCAGGAGCTCGAGGTCCTGTGCCTCTCAGTGGGCGCGCAGATCGTCATCTTTGACCAGGATCTCTCGCCCTCGCAGCTGCGCAACCTGGCGGAAACCACCGAACGCCGCGTGCTGGACCGCACCCAGGTCATCCTGGACATCTTCGCGCGCCGGGCCACCAGCCGCGCGGGCAAGCTGCAGGTCGAGATGGCCCAGCTCAAGTACACCCTGCCAAGGCTCGTGGGCAAAACCCCGGCCATGTCCAGGCTCATGGGCGGCATCGGCGGCCGCGGCCCGGGCGAGACCAAGCTTGAGATCGACCGGCGGCGCGTGCGCGAGCGCATCGCCAAGGTCAAGAAGGACCTGGAGGACGTGCGCCGCCACCGCTCATCCACCCGCGACCGCCGGGCCAAGGCCGGGGCGCCGGTCATTGCGCTGGTGGGCTACACCAACGCGGGCAAGTCCACGCTGCTCAACACCCTCACCGGAAGCTCCGTGCTGGCCGAGGACAAGCTCTTTGCCACGCTCGACCCCACGAGCCGCCGCATCCGTTTCCCGCGCGAGCGCGAGGTGATTTTGACCGACACCGTGGGGTTCATCCGCCGCCTGCCGCCGGACCTGAAGGAGGCCTTTCGGGCCACCCTGGAGGAGCTGGAATCCGCGGACGTGCTGGTGCACGTGGCCGATGCCTCGCACCCGGAGGTGGAGGAGCAGATCGCGGCCGTGGAGGCCATCCTTTCCGAGATGGAGCTTGGGGACACGCCGCGGCTGCTGGCGCTGAACAAGTGGGAGCTGCTCTCGACCGACGAGCAGGAGGTCATGGCGCGGCTCTACCCGGCGGGCATCCCGGTCACGGCGCTGTCGCGCAAGGGGCTCTTGCCGCTGGTGGCCGCGATACTCGGGCGGCTGCCCGTGGGGCCGGTGGTCGGGCCGATGAACGGGCCGTCAGATACGGCTGCGCCGCAGGATGATTCTTCGCCGGACGACTGGGCAGAGTGGGAGCCGGGGAGCGGGGTGGTGCAGTGAGGGGGTCTTTTTTGCAATGTGACACATGGTCTGCGTGTCAGATGGGGGTTCGGATGTCTCCGTTATGCCTGCTGATTAATGAGAACAAGTGTGCAAAGAGTAGTGCTGTCGAGTCCATGAAAACGGATACTACTGTCCGGGTCGTCTATGGATATGATTGGGGGACAATGTCAGACAATAGCGCCATAATATTTTGGCATATTGAGCAAATTTTTAGAAGCCTAAGAAAGGAATTTGGGATAGAGTTTGAGATATTTTCTCTAGGTGGTAGAAGTGGTAGCATATATTGCAACATATGTAGCCAATTGCAGAGTGCAGATGTCGCAATATTTGACCTGAGCACGCATAATGTGAATGTTGCTTTTGAACTTGGGATAGCAGTAGGCGCAGGCACTCACATTTTTGTTTTGCGCTCGAATCATTACAAACGTCAAAAAAGATCATTCTCAGATCTAAATGGAATATTAGAGTACAGATTTACCAGAGTTTCTGGTGAATTGAAGTTTGAAGCAGATTTCACGAGAGTTTTTACTGAGAAGCTTATCCACGCCGCAGTCGGGAAAATTGCTTCGTTCCAGGGGGCAGATGGTCAGCCCACTACTTGATCCGACTCATTACTAAGTAAACGCCCCCCCTACCCCTCCAAATCCGGCGGCTCGGTCACAGGATCATCCCGCCGCCTGCGCCAGGGCATTTCCTGGCCGCGGTCCAGCCGCAGGATGTTCTCCCTGTGCCGCCAGAACAAAAAGAGCATCACGAAGAGCGCAAAGGGCAGCAGGCCGATGTTGCCCGTAAGCAGGGTGAAGACCGGCAGCGCAAGCGCCAGCGTCAGCGAGCCCACGGACACATAGCCCGACAGCGCAATGACTGTGAGGCAGCAGACCACCGCGAAGAACATGGCCCAGGGCGCCAGCGCCAGGAACACGCCGATGGTCGTGGCCACGGCCTTGCCCCCGCGGAAGTCGAGCATAGGCGAATACGCGTGGCCCAAAATCGACGCCGCGCCGATGAGCGTGAGCGCCACCCAGCCCGTGCCGTCCGGGGCCAGCGCCGCGGGCAGATAGCCCTTGAAGATGTCCAGCACGAGCACGAGCACGCCCCACTGCGCGCCGCACAAACGGGCCACGTTGGTGGCGCCCACGTTCTTGCTGCCAGCGTCGCGCGGGTCGATGCCCTTGACGAAGCGCGCCACGTACAGGCCAAAGGGCACAGCGCCCAGGCCATAGGCCACGAGGATGAGCAGGAGAGCGATCATTGGGGCTCCTTGCCGGGTCTGGTTTCCGGTGCCGCCCTTGTACCTGTTTCGCGGCCTGATGCAAAGCCCCGGCAGCGGCAAAATTCTCTGCGCCAGGGACTCTGGTCCCGGCCCTGCGGCCTTGTGCGCCGCGCGCGGAAGGTGTATTCCCAGCCCATCACCTTTCCCTGGAGGCAATCATGGCGGAGAACACGGGCTGCGGCTGCGGCGAACACCTCACGGGCCTGCCGGAGATCGACTTTTCCACCTTTGTGCTGTCGCTCTCGTCCTCGGCCCTGGTGCACCTGGGCGAGGCCCCGGACCCCAGCACCGGCAAGACCGCCTGCGAGCCGCACCTGGCCAAGCAGGTCATCGACATCCTGGGCATGCTCCAGCAGAAGACCGAAAAGGGCCTGAGCGACGAGGAGCGCAAGCTCCTGTGTGAGATGCTTTACACCCTGCGCATGAAATACGTGAAACAGGTGGGCTAAGGCATGACGACGAACAGCGTGGGGCGCATTCCCGTCGGGCTCGTCGGCGTTACGGGCTACACCGGCATGGAGCTGACCCGGGTCTTGGCCGGGCATCCGGGCCTGGAACTCGTGCGCGCCACCTCGCGCTCCGAGGCGGGCAAGCAGCTCGCCCAGCTCTATCCGTATCTTTCTGGCCCCGGCGACCTGGGCCGCATGGGCGCGC
>JANXYI010000082.1 GCA_025350085.1 Deltaproteobacteria bacterium | reverse complement strand
CTCCAAGAAGGGCGCGGTGCTCAACCCCAAGGTGCTCATCGAGGACATCAACGCCATCCGCGAAATGTACCGCAAGGAAGGCTTCTACAACGCCAAGGTCAGCCACGAGATCGAATCCGCGAGCCAGGGCCAGGCCAGGCTCAATTTCGTCATCGAAGAGGGCAGCAAGCTCTACATCAAGAAGATCATCATCGAAGGCGCCAAGCAGATCTCCGAGAGCGAGCTGAAAGACGAGCTGGCCATCAAGGAGCACGGGATGTTCTCCTGGATGACCTCGGCCGGCATCCTCAAGGAGGAGCTGCTGGAGCGCGATACCGCCTCGCTGGCCGCCTATTACAACAACCGCGGCTTCATCGACGCCAAGGTGTCCAACCCCGATGTCCAGATCAAGGAAGACGGCATCGACATCGTCTTCAAGGTCGAGGAGGGCGCGCGCTTCCGCGTGGAGAGCGTACGCGTGGAGGGCGACCTCATCGCCGAACCGGGCAAGCTCCTGGAAGTGAGCAAGCTCCGCGAGCTGGCGGAAAAGAAAGGCTATCTCGACCGTTCGCTCGTGCGCGACGACCTGAAGGCCCTGACCGACTACTACAACAACTTCGGCTATGCCTACGCCGAGGCCAATGTGCGCATGAACGACCACCCGGAAGAAAAGACCGTGGACGTGGTCTACGTCATGCGCAAGCTGCAGAAGGTGCACATCCGCCGCGTGCTGGTGGAGGGCAACACCAAGACCCGCGACAACGTCATCCTGCGCGAGATGCGCCTGGCCGACGGCGCCATGTTCAGCGGCGAGAAGCTCAAGCGTTCCTCGGAGCGCCTGGACAGGCTCAACTACTTCTCTACGGTGGACATCGAACCCGTGCCCACGGGCAACCCGGAAGAGATGGACCTGAAGGTCAAGGTCAAGGACAAGGACACCGGCAAGATCGGCGGCGGTGTGGGCTACTCCAGTTACGACGGCGTGTATCTCGCCGCCTCCCTGGAGGAGCAGAACATGTTCGGCAAGGGCTGGGGCGCCAGCCTGGCCGGCCAATGGAGCGCGAAGAAGACGAGCTACACCTTCAGCACCATGAACCCGCGCTGGGACGACAGCAAGCTCGGCGTGGGCTTCCAGCTGTATAACCGCAACGAAAATCTGATCGATTACAAGCGCAACACGGTCGGCTCCAAGATCAGCTTCGTCTACCCCATCGGCGAGTATACGGACCTGATCTGGGACTACCGTCTGGACCGCTATACGATCTTCGACGTCCTGACGAGCTCGGCCCAGGCGATCCAGGACGCCAAGGGCACGCACATCGCCAGCGTGGCCTCGGCCTCGGTGGTGCGCAACACCACCAACGGCGGTCCCGCCAAATTGCCCACCCAGGGCACCGTGAACACCCTCAGTCTGGCCAACGGCGGCGCCATCCTGGGCGGCGGCGACAATTTCATCAAGGGCGTCTATGACTTCAACTGGTACAACAACCTCCTGGGCGACCTCGTGCTGCGCACCCACACCCAGGCCGGCGTGATCGGCCAGAACTGGAGTACCCCGATCCCCCTGGGCGAGCGTTTCGCCCTGGGCGGCATGGGCAGCGTGCGCGGCTATTCGCAGCGCAAGATCTCGCCCCTGGACGACGTGACGAGCCAGGCCATCGGCGGCGACAAGGAGTTCATCGGCAACCTGGAACTGCTCTACCCCTTGAGCAAAAAGATGGGTGTCGTCGGCTCCGTGTTCTTCGACGCAGGCAATGCCTGGAAAGAGGGCGAGATGTGGTTCAGCGGCCCCACCCGCAGGTTGGCGGCGCCGCCGCTGGGCCTGTACAAGAGCGTGGGCGTCGGCCTCCAGTGGTTCTCGCCCATGGGCCCGCTGAAGCTCGAGTTCGGCCATGGCCTGGACGAACTCTACGACAGCACCCACAACAAGGTGGAGTTCAACATGGGGCAGACCTTCTAGCCAAGGCCCCCCCTGGAAACGATTTCAAGCGATCAACAACTGGTTAAAGGAGAATATGACATGCGCAAGTTTCTGGCACTCGCCCTGTTTCTGTTCCTGGTCCAAGGCGTGGCCCTGGCCGCGGGCCCGGTGAAGATTTCCGTGCTCAACATGGGAGAGATCCTGAGAAATTCCGAGCCCGGGGCCGAGGCCATCAAGCAGATCGACGCCAAGCTGAGACCCGAGCGGGAGCGCATCGAAAAGCAGAAGAATGAATTCATCAAGATGCAGGAAGACTTCCAGAAGCAGGCCTTTGCCCTGGCCCCCGATGCGCGCCAGGACAAGGAGCGCGAGCTTCGGCGCAAGGAATTCGAGCTCAACGAGGCCGCGCGCATGTACCAGAATGCCGCCAACCGCGAGCAGGAGAGCAAGCTCTCCGACATCCAGCGCATCCTGGTCGAGGTCATCCGCGACTACTGCTCCAAGAACGCCGTGACCTTCCTCATGCCCAAGGAGGCGCTGATCTACGCCGAGCCCTCCACCGACGTGACCGGGCAGGTCACGCAGGAGCTGAACCGCGCCTGGAAGAACCGCAAGAAGTAAGCCGGAGCCTCACCATGCGTCTGTCCGCGGTGGCCGGGGAGGTCGGTTTGACCTTCACCGGCCACGACCTTGAGGTGGCCGGGGTGAACACCCTGGCCCTGGCCGGGCCGGGGGAGATCGCCCCGCTCTTCTCCCGCAAGTACCTGCCCGAGCTGGCCGCAAGCCGCGCGGGCGTTGTGCTCTGCGCCGAGGGCTTTGCCCCCGCGGGCCGGACCTGCCTCCTCAGCGTCAACCCCAAGCTCGACTGGGCGCGGGTGGTGGCGCTTTTCGCGCGGCCACAGGGCTGCCTTACCGGCATAAGCCCGCAGGCGTATATCCACCCCGAGGCCAGCCTCGGGGTGGACGTGACCGTGTACCCCTTCGCCTTTGTGGGCGCGCGGGCGGTTGTCGGCGCGGGCTCGGCGCTCTTTCCGGGCGTCTATGTGGGCGAGGACTGCGTGCTTGGCCAGGGCTGCACCCTGTATCCCAACGCCGTGCTCATGGCCGGAACGGTCCTGGGCGAGCGCGTCGCGGTCCACGCCGGGACCGTGCTCGGCAGCGACGGCTTCGGCTATGCCCAGGGCCCGGCCGGCCACGTGAAGATCCCGCAGGTGGGGAACGTGGTCATCGGCAATGACGTCGAGATCGGGGCCAACACGGCCATCGACCGCGCGGCGCTCGACGCCACCAGGATCGGCGACGGCACCAAGATCGACAACCTGGTGCAGATCGCGCACAACGTGGAGACCGGCAGGCACTGCCTGATCATCTCCCAGGTGGGCATCGCGGGCAGCACGAAGCTTGGGCATGGCGTGGTGCTGGCCGGGCAGGCTGGCCTGCGCGACAACATCAGCCTGGGCGACGGCGTGCAGGTGGCTGCGCAGGCCGGCGTGGGCGTGGATCTGCCCCCGGGCGCCCTGGTCGGCGGTTCGCCGTCCATGGATGCCGCAACGTATCTCAAGATGTCCCTGACGCTGCCCAAGCTGCCGGAACTGGCGCGCCGTGTGCGCCGGCTGGAGAAGGCCCTGGAAGCGCAGGCCAAGACCAAGGAGCAGAAGCCATGACCAGCGCCCCGGACAACGCCCCCGCCAATGTGTCCGTTGACGACATCCGGCGCATCATGGAGATGCTGCCGCACCGCTATCCCTTCCTGCTGGTGGACCGCGTGACCTCATTTGAGTCTGGCGTGGGCATCGAGGCCTACAAGAACGTGACCATCAACGAGGGCTTCTTCCAGGGGCATTTCCCGGGCCAGCCGATCATGCCCGGCGTGCTCATCCTGGAGGCCCTGGCCCAGGCCGGGGGCATCTTCGTGGTCAAGACCCTGGACCTTGACTCCGCGGACAAGCTCTTCCTGTTCACCGGCATCGACGAGGCCAAGTTCCGGCGGCCCGTGGTGCCCGGCGACAGGCTTGAGCTCTCGGCCAAGGTCATCCGGCACAAGATGAACATCTGGAAGATGCAGGGCCGGGCCACCGTGGACGGCGAGCTCGTGGCCCAGGGCATCTTCTCCGCGGCCGTGGTGGACAAGGGGAGGATGTAGTGCCCACGACCATCCACTCCACCGCCGTGGTCCACCCGGGGGCGCACCTCGGGGAGAACGTCACTGTCGGCGCCTACTGCGTCATCGAGGAGAAGGTCGAGATCGGCGACGGCTCGATCCTGGACGCCTTCTCCCAGGTCAAGAACTACACCAGCATGGGCCCGAACAACCACGTCCACTCCTATGCCTGCATCGGCGACGAGCCGCAGCACCTGGGCTTCAAGGGCGAGGAGACCTGGGTGCGCATCGGGGAGGGCAACCATTTCCGCGAGTACGTCACCGTGCACCGGGCCACGCCCCAGGGCCTTGCTGCGACCATCATCGGCTCGCATTGCCTGTTCATGGCCTACGCCCACGTGGCCCACGACTGCCACATCGGCGACCACGTCATCGTGGCCAACGCCGTGAGCATGGCCGGGCACGTGGAGATCGGCGACCACGCCATCGTCTCGGGCATGGCCGCGGTGCAGCAGTTCGCGCGCATCGGCGAATACGCCTTTCTGGGCGGGCTCTCGGGCTACAGCAACGACGTGCCGCCGTACATGCTGGCCCAGGGCACCCGGGCCAAGCTCTACGGCCCGAACCTCATCGGGCTCAAGCGCAAGGGTTTTTCCTCCGCCACCATCGGGGCCATCAAGAAGGCCTACCGCATCATCTTCCGCTCCGGGCTCATGCGCGACGAGGCGCTGAAAAAGGCCCTGGAGGAGCTGCCGGACGTGCCCGAGGTGGCGCGGCTGGTGGACTTCGTGCGCACCTCGGTGCGCGGCATAACCAGCGACGCGGGCAAGAGCACCAACGGCGACGATTAGGGGCGACGACTAGCGGCGAGTATGCCTAGCTCGGGCTTCTTCCACAGGTCCGCAGCCACGCGGGGGGTCCCATGAGCGCAGGCGTGAAGATCATCGGGCTCATCAGCGGGGGCCGCCAGTTTCCGGTGCTGGTGGCGCGCGGGATCAAGGCCGCCGGGCACCGCCTGGTGGTGGCCGGGTTTGCGGGCCACACCAACCCCGAGGTCTATCCCCTGGCCGACGTCTGGCGCGAGCTGAAGCTCGGCCAGTTGGGCAAGCTCGTGGATTTTTTCAAGGAAAACAAGGTCGAAGAGGCCCTGATGGCCGGGTCCATCCACAAGCCAGGGGTCATGGACATCCGGCATTTCGACGCCCGCGCCGTGAAGCTATTGTTCTCCCTCAAGGGCAAGGGCGACGACGCCATCTTGCGCGCCTTCACGCAGCTGCTGGAGGGCGAGGGCATAGCCGTGCTGCCGCCCCAGGCCTATGCCCCGGGCCTGCTCGCCCCGCCGGGCGTGCTCACCCGCCGCGCCCCGGACGAACGCGAAGCAGCCGACCTGCGCGCCGGGGCAAGCCTGGCCCGCGAGCTCGGGCGGCTCGACATCGGCCAGTGCGTGGTCCTGCGCGAGGGCATCGTGGCCGCGGTGGAGGCCCTTGAAGGCACGGACGCGGCCATTGTGCGCGGCTGCGAGCTGGGCGGGCCGGGCTGCGTGGTGGTCAAGGTGCTCAAGCCCGGCCAGGAGGAGCGCGCGGACCTGCCCAG
Source organism: Deltaproteobacteria bacterium (assembly GCA_025350085.1). Taxonomy (GTDB): domain Bacteria; phylum Desulfobacterota; class Desulfovibrionia; order Desulfovibrionales; family Desulfovibrionaceae; genus Humidesulfovibrio. Next base: position 146 of record JANXYI010000082.1, on the reverse strand, counting down.
CGTGGGCCTGGACACGGTGCGCCTCATGGCCCGGGGCCAGGCCACCTGCCTGGGCGTGGAGGCGCACAAGAGCCTGTTCTTCGACCTGGAGGCCACCGTGGCCTGCGCGGACAAGGCGGGCATCGCCATCGTGGGCCTGGATGCCC
>JANXYI010000076.1 GCA_025350085.1 Deltaproteobacteria bacterium | reverse complement strand
AGGCCCCTCGGCCTGCGGAGCATATTCTCCTCAGGCCTGCGAGCAGCCCGGCGGGGGCTCGGATGCGACAGCGCCCGGGGGCACGGGGGGCACGTTCTGCTGCTGGAGCACGCCGTACTTGGACAGGAGTTCCGTGAGCTTGGCCTTGACGTTGGGGGTGGTGCGGGCCACCTGGGTCAGGTCGATGACGACCAGGAAGTCCCGGCGCAGGGGCGCCTTGTCCCACAACTCGCGGATGGCGGCGGCAAGGGGTTCCTCCAGCTGCAGCACCTGCATGAGCGCGGTGAGCTGCTGGGCGCTTTTGGTCTTGAACAGCAGCATGTCCGGCCTTGTCGGGTCGGCGGTCCAGATCTGGGTCTTGCGGATGCGCGAGAGCCCGAGCGCGGCCAGGGCGTCCAACGCGGGCAGGGGGCTGCGGCGCGCGGACACGCTGCGGACCGTGACCTTGGCGCCCTCGTCCCGGGCCTTGTCGCGCAGGTGGCCCACAAAGCCGCTCTCCAGCAGGAAGAACAGCACACGCTCCAGGGCCTCGATGGACAGGCCCTGGCCCAGGGCGCGCACGGCGTCCAGCTCGTCGGAGCGCAGGGAGGCCAGGGCAGTGAGGAAATGTTCGCGGGCCTGGCTCAGGACCAGCACGGCGCCGAGCGCCACGGCCACGGCCTGTTCCATGAGGAAGGGCAGGGGGTGCTTCTCCTGCGGGGGCTGGCCGCTCGCCCGGGCGCGCATGGCGCGGTACAGGCTCGCTGCCACGGGGTCCATGCAGACGATGAGCGCCGCGCTCTCCAGGTATTCGAGCAGCATGTCGCCGGGCAGGAAGGACAGGCCCTTGAGCAGGCAGGACTGGACCAGCCGGTGCACGGCCTGGGTCTCGGCGTGGCCGCTGCTGGCGGCCTCGAAGGCCGTCTGCACGCGGGTCTTGGGGATCTCGCCCGGCGTGTCGTGCAGGGTTGCGAGCACGTCGTCGAAGAGGAAGCGCACGAGGACCTGCTGGCCCTCCTTGGAGAGCAGGAACTTGCCTTCGGCGGTGAGGTGGTCGTAGCCCTCGGCGATGTGCTGGGCGATGAAGCACTCCACGAACTCGCGCCAGAAGCCCTGGTCCAGTTCGAGGGTCTTGATGAGCTGGGCGAACTGCGAGAGCCCGGGCGCGCCGAAGTGGCGCATGATGAGCTCCTCGTAATTGTCCGTGGTAAGCCCCATGGCGAAGACCATGCCCTGCACGCTTTTGACCAGCAGGGACTCGGTGTTGCGCAGAAGCGCCGTGGTCTGGCCAACCGCGGCCTCGTCGCCGGAGTCCTTTTCCTTGTCCAGGCGGTTGAGCAGCAACGGGAAGTTCTGGGCCAGCTTGCGCAGGAAGGCGTCGGCCGGGTGGTCCGTGCGGCGGCAGAGGGTGTTGATGATGCTCTGCTGCTGGGTCTCCAGCATGGGATATTCGCTGATGCCGCCGGAGTTGATCTCGATGAAGGACAAAAGGAGTTCGCGCTCCAGCACCTCGCGCACGGCGCTGCGTTCTTTGAGCGGGCGCAGGGCGCTGAAATAGGCCTCCAGGCGCTCGGGCCATTCGGGTCTGGTCCCGGCGCAGGTGAGCGTCGCGCAGTTCTGGTCGTTTGCTTGCTGTTCCAATGCCCCTTCCCGGCCAATGGTGCGTTGTTCCCGCCGCTGGCCTGATTCTGGGTTCCTTCGGCCTGTTTGTCCAAAAAATCAAGGGGCCGGGCCGGATTTCTGGCCAAAGAGGCCTTCAGGCGCTTCCGGGCTCCGGGGCAGAGGGCCTAGGCGTCGACCTTGGCGCCGTTCATGGCACCATGTATCGCATAGGACGAGAAATGGTACTGCCCCTTGCGGTCCTCCAGCCTGAGCTGGTCCACGCCCTCGCGTTCCAGCCAGTCGAACAGGCCGCTGTTGCGCAGCAGGTCGCTGAACAGAAAGAAGTCCAGCCAGGCGTCCTCGTCGCCTGTTGCGGGCATGAGCACCGGGCTCCCGGCAGCGGCCAGGTCGGCCCGGAAAACGGCCCAGAGGCGCGGATAGCCGTCGAAGAGCCGGGAGAGCAGGCGCAGGAACCCGCAGCGCACCGCGTCCGTGGTCAGGCCCTGCTGCACCCCGAAGTCCAGGCAGTCGAGCACGCTGTGGGCCATGTACAAAAGGTCCACGTAGAGGAACAACGGTTCGCCCGTCTCGATGGACGTGCCGAAGCGCTCCAGCATGGGCTTCACCGCCACCTCGAAGAGGTAGGGCACGCAGCGGTCGTCCCCGAGCATCTGGCCCTTCACGGCATTGTGGCACCATTTCCAGACGCGCCGAAGCAGGGTGCTGCGGCTGATGCGGCGCAGCTGCCAGGCCTGGGCGGCCGCGTCGGAGTAGAGGGTAAAGCCGCGCGCGCGCAGCAGGTTCGAGAGGTAGTGGTCCTGGCAGTTGGTCTCGGCGTACTCCGAGAAGCCGCCGGCCTCTTCCCAGGTGCTGCGGCGCAGCAGGAAGGCGTTGCCGGGGATGAACTCCACCTCGCCTGCGTGGTGCAGGTTGTGGTTGTCGCCGTAGGCGATCAGGTAGCGCGAAACCAGGTCCGCGCCCGAGGCGTGCCTGAGCGAGCCGCCCACCAGCGCAACCCCGGGGCGGTCCAGGTTCGGCAGGTTCACGGTCAGCCAGTCCGGGGCAATGCGCGTGTCGCAGTCCATGGACAGGATGACAGCGCCGCGCGCCGCGGACAGGCCCGTGCCCTTGGCCCTGGTGATGCCCTGGTTCGGATCCAGGCGGACGACGCGCAACTGCGGCAGGGGGGCAAGCGGGACAAAGGGCGTTTTCGAGCCGTCGTCCACCACCACGATCTCGTCCGGCTGGACCTGCCAGGACGGCACCTGGGCCAGCAGGTCGTGCACGAACTCGGCGTCGTTGTAGGTATAAGTGCACAGAGAGAGTCTGGGGCTCGGCATGGGGCCTCCTGGCTCGTGAAGCCGCAGGGGAGTTGGATTTCCCTTCCGATTGCTGTATGCCCTTTTCATGCAAAAGCAAATCGCCTTTCTGGCCCAGGGCAACAATACCAAGTTTATGGGGCCGGTGACGGACTGGGCCAGGGAGCGCTATGCGGTCCAGGTTCCGGCGCTTGGCCTGGACGAGGGCGACGCGGAGCTGGTGCGCGCGGTGCTTGAGACCGCGGACCTGACCTGGGTGGAGTGGGTGCAGGACCTGGCTGTGCTGGCCGCCAGCCTGCCCCGGCGCGGCAAGCTTGTGCTGCGCGTGCACAGCTTCGAGGCCTACACCGGGCTGCCCGCCCTGGTGGACTGGGAGCGCGTGGACGCCCTGGTGGTGGTGGCCCCGCACGTCACCGAGGTTTTGCGCCTGCGCACCCCGGACCTGGCCGAGCGCGTGCGCGTGGTGGTGGTGCCAAACGGCGTGGACTTGCAGCGCTTCACCCTGCGCAGGAACCCGCAGCGCACGGGCAAGATCGCCTTTGTGGGCGCCCTGCGCCACACCAAGAACCTGCCCATGGTGCTGCAGTGCTTTGCCGTTGCGGCGCAAAAGGACCAGAAGCTGACCCTGCATCTGGCCGGGCAGTATGAGGGCGACGAGCTGGAGCAGACCGAGCTGGCCGTGTACCTGCACCAGCTCATCCATACCCTGGGGCTCGACCAGCGCGTGTTCTTCCACGGCCAGGTGGCGGACATCCCGGCCTTCCTGGAGGACAAGGACCAGCTACTCTCCTGCAGCCTGCGCGAGAGCTTCGGCTACAACATCGCCGAGGCCATGGCCCGGGGCGTGAGCCCGGTGGTCCACCACTTCCCCGGCGCGCTGTCGCTGTTCCCGGGCGAGCGCATCTTTGGCACCGTGGATGAGGCAGCAAGGCTGCTGCTGGCCCCGCCGCCCCCCGGGCCGCTCTTGCGCGCCTATGTGGCCGAACGCTTCAGCCTAGCCCACCAGCAGGCCGCGCTGGCCACGCTGTTCGGCGAACTGCTGGGCTAGCCGCCGGGGGCGGAGGTGGAGACAAGCGCAAACATTGCAATTTCTGGCGGACAGGCTACAAATCCCCACAGCGGCAGCCGGGCGACCGGCGGTACGCCAGCGGAAGGGACAGGCAGGGGGGAGTGGATGCGTTTTATCGACTTCGTCCGGCAGCAGGGCTACAGGCCCTACCACGGCACGGTTGCGGCCGCGGTCTACGCCTATTTCCGCTGCGAGCACCCGGCCAAGGCCCGCTGGTTCCACCGGCCCGGCAGCTACCAGTGCGCGGGCTGCGCCCAGCAGTGCGAGACCGACAGCCCTGACGGCTTCCAAATCTTTCTCCTGACGGACCAACACCATGCCTGAGCCCCTGCGTTCCCTCCTGCGTCCCCTTGTTTTGGCCCTCGCCCTTGTTTTGGGCCTCGCTATCGGCCTCGGCTTTGCCGCGCCTGGGCCTGCCCAGGCCGCGGGCGACGACGTGCAGCTCGCCCTGTGCAAGCAGGTGCTCTCGCGCATGCTGTGCAAGAAGCAGAACGACTTCGGCTACGTGGGCAAGGCCGGCGACGGGATTTACATCCTCACCGTGTTCTACGCCTCCAAGAACTCCGAGTACCTCTGCGCCGTGATGCCCGACGGCCAGCTCATCGTGCAGGACCGCACCTGGCACGCCATGCGCCGGGTCATCCCCTTCACCATGGACTCTGAGGGCAAGTGCTTCAAGAGCAGCTATTCCTCCTCCGAGTGCCCGGTCAAGGCCGCCTTCACGGTCTGCCCGCCCAAGACCGCCCAGGACGCCAAGGAGCAGGTCAAGGAGACCTTCTGGGTCCGGCCCATCCCCAAGATCCTGGAGGAGGAGTACAAGGCCATGACGGCCCAGCCCAACGCCACGGCACCTGCTTCTACAGAACCATAGGCCGGGCCAGGAGAGTGCGCGCAAAGTTTTGATTTTCGCCTTGCGCAGGGCGATGAAAAAAGCGATACTCCCAACATGACCGAAGCCACGCCGGAACCGGGAAGCCCCAAGGACCACAAAGCCATTTTCGTGGCGCGTCAGCCCATCTTCGACGCCCACGAGAACGTCTGGGCCTACGAGCTGCTCTTCCGGGCCAGCGCCGGGGCCAAGACCTCTGAGGTGACCGCGTCCCTGGACGACCTGGCCACGGCCTCGGTCATCGCCGACGGCTTCTCGCTCGCCTTTGCCGGCATGGACAAGTCGCGCAAGGCCTTCATCAACTTTCCCCAGCGCCTGCTGCTCGACGACTCGGTGTACGCCCTGCCCACCGAGATCTGCGTGGTGGAGGTGCTGGAGACCATCATCCCCACCCCGGAGATGATCGCGGCGCTCAGGCGCATCAAGGAGCACGGCTACATCCTGGCGCTGGACGACTACGTGGGCCAGCCCGGCTTCGAGGAGATCATCGCGCTGGCGGACATCGTCAAGGTGGAGGTGCTGGGCATGGCCCCGGAGCGCCTGAAGGAGATC
>JANXYI010000071.1 GCA_025350085.1 Deltaproteobacteria bacterium | reverse complement strand
AGGCCCCTTCCAGGCCCAGCTTCTGCGCCCAATCCAGGAGCTGCTCGCCCGACTGGTAGGATACGGCGAGCACACCCTTGTCCAGGCTTCCCGTGATTTTCACGGTCCCGCCCAGGGCCTGGGCCAGGCGGGCCTGGAACTCGCGCACCTGCTCATCGACCTGTTCCGCAGGCTGGCGGCCGTTGCGGCCGCCGCGCGGGGCCTTGCCCCGGGGCTTGACGCTGCCGTATAGCTCCTCGGGTTCGGCCAACCGGCCGTTGTCCTTGAAAAAGCTGGCCTCGGCCTCGGCCTGGCGCACCGAGAGGTTGAACTCCTTGATGCGCTGGTACAGGCTCAGGCTGGGCGCGCCCTCGATGGCCATGATGGCCCGCCCGTGCCCGGCGGTGAGCACCCCGGACTGGATGTCGGCCTGGATCTCCTCAGGCAGGTTGAGCAGGCGCAGGGAGTTGGCCAGGGCCGAACGGCTCTTACCCACCTGCCGCGCCAGCTCCTCCTGGTTCAGGCCGAAGTCCTTGAGCAGCTGCTGGAACCCGCGCGCCTCTTCGATGGCGTTCAGGTCCTCGCGCTGCAGGTTCTCGATGAGCGCGATGGCCAGGGTCTCCATGTCCGTGAGCACCCGGACCAGGGCCGGAATCTCTTTGAGGCCGGCCATCTTGGAGGCGCGCATGCGGCGCTCGCCAGCCACGAGCTCATAGCCCTCGCCGCTCTTGTGGGGCCGGACCAGGACAGGGGAGAGCACGCCCTGGCTCTTGATGGACGCGGCCAGATCCTCCAGGGCCTGGGGATCAAATTCCTTGCGCGGCTGGTGCGGGTTCGGGATGATGGTGGCCAGCGGCAAGAGCCGCACCTCGGCCGTGTTCACCGATTCCGTGCGGATGCTGCCGAGCAGCGCGTCCAACCCGCGTCCAAGTCCTCTCTGCCCTATGGCCATGCCGTTCCTCCTATTCTCATCACGCCTCGCGCATCCAAACCAAGGGGGGATTGGCCTTGCGGCGCGTTTGTGCCTTGCCATGTCCGCGCGCGGCCCCTATAAGGACCGCACGCCAACGCCAAGGAGTGCTTGTCATGAGCCAGACCCACGACATCCCCGGCTTTCAGGAAATCTTCGATGCCCAGGGCCAGCCCCTGGGCGCCCTGCTCGGCCCTGAGGCCTGGGCCCTTGTGCGTGAGGCCGTCCTCCAGCACTGCGCGGCGTCAACCGTCACACCCGAGAAGCCCGAACCCCTGGCGGACTGGAAGAACCTGGTCCAGTCCTGGGACTTCAAGTATCCCGTGGACCTGGACGTGAGCTGCCCCCTGTGCGGCAATGCCTCGGACGACTGGGAGCACGATGAGCCCCGCAAATTCCGCCTGAACGCCGCCAACATGGGCGGCCTGGTGTCCTTCCGCTGCCTGGCCTGCCTGGCCCGCATCATCAAGCGCCACTTCGATGACACCATCAAGGTGGAGGCCACGCCCTATGCCCCGGAAAAAAGCATCCGGAACAAGGGCCGCGGCGCCTAGTCCCACCTATTCGTGCACCTTGCTGCGCGACACTTCCTGGGCCAGGGCCATGTAGGCCTCGGCCCCGCTGGAGCGTATGTCGTAGGTGATCACCGGCTTGCCGAAGCTCGGCGCCTCGGAGAGGCGCACGTTGCGCGGGATGATGACCTCGAACAGGTGCTGCGGCAGGGCCTTTCGGACCTCGTGCTTGACTTGCCAGGAGAGCTTGTTGCGCTGGTCGTACATGGTCAGCACCACCCCCAGCACCCTGAGTTCCGGGTTGAGCCGCTTCTTCACCAGCTCAAAGGTCATGAGCAGCTGCGACAGGCCTTCCAGGGCATAGTACTCGCACTGGAGCGGCACGAGCAGCTCCCGGGCGGCGCACAGGGCGTTGACGGTCAGGATGCCCAGCGACGGCGGACAGTCGATGAGGATGTAGTCGTACTCGTCCTCCACCGGGGCCAGCAGATCTCGCACGTAGTACTCGCGCCCCAGCTTGTCCGCCAGCTCAATCTCCGCGCCCACAAGGTCCTGGGTCCCGGGCAATAGCGACAGGAACGGGATGGCCGTCTGCACGATGGAGTCGCGCACCTTTTCCGGCTCAAAGAGCGCGGTATAGATGTTCGGACGGTCATCGCCGGGGTAGAAGCCCAGGCCGCTGGAGGCGTTGCCCTGGGGATCGCAGTCCACCAGGAGCACCTTCTTTTCCATGACGGCCAGGGAAGCCCCCAAATTCACTGCGGTGGTGGTCTTGCCCACGCCGCCCTTCTGGTTTGCCACAACAATTCTGCGTGCCACTCAGGCCTCCGGAAGGGGTCTCGGTGTGTTTCACGTGAAACACCGGGGCGGGCCCGGTGTTTTGTCGGTGTAGCTATGAATGGGCAACCTACTTCCCGCTGACGGGAAAATCAAGGCGCCAGTGCCGGTGGGGAGAAAAAAAGCGGAAACTAGGCCTTGTAATACTCGCGGTACCAGGCCACGAAGCGGGCGATGCCGTCCTCAATGCGCGTTGCGGGCTTGAAGTCCACGTCGCGGACCAGGTCGTCCACGTTGGCGATGGTTGCGGGCACGTCACCCAGCTGCATGGGCAGGTATTCCTTGATGGCCTTGCGTCCCAGGCATTCTTCGAGCACCTCGATGTACCGGGAGAGTTCCACAACGTTGTTGTTGCCGATGTTGTAGATGCGGTACGGGTTGGGGCTGGTGGCCGGATCCGGGTGGTCGCCGGACCAATCGGGGTTGGGGGTGGCCGTGTGCATGGTCACGCGCACCACGCCCTCCACGATGTCGTCAATGTAGGTGAAGTCGCGCCGCATCTTGCCATGGTTGAAGACCTTGATGGGCTCGCCAGCCAGGATGGCCTTGGTGAACAGGAAGAGCGCCATGTCCGGGCGGCCCCAAGGGCCGTACACGGTGAAAAAGCGCAGGCCCGTGGTGGGCAGGCCGTACAGGTGACTGTAGGTGTGGGCCATGAGCTCGTTGGATTTTTTGGTGGCCGCATACAGGCTCATGGGGTGGTCCACGTTGTGGTGTACGCTGAGCGGCATGGTGGTGTTCAGGCCGTAGACCGAGCTGGACGAGGCGTAGGCCAGGTGGCCGACCCTGTTGTGGCGGCAGCCCTCCAGGATGTTCAGGAAGCCGACAATGTTGGAGTCGATGTACGCGCGCGGGTTTTCGATGGAGTAGCGCACCCCGGCCTGGGCGGCCAAGTTGACCACGTGGGTGAAGCCGTGGTCTTTGAACAGCCGGGCCATGCCCTCGTTGTCGGCAAGGTCCAGCTTGGCAAAGGTGAACCTGGGCTCGGCCTTGAGGATGTCCAGGCGGGCAAGCTTGACGCCCACTGAGTAGTAGTCGTTGATGTTGTCCAGGCCAACGACATCAAGGCCCAGGCTGAGCAGGCGGCGCGAGAGATGAAACCCGATGAATCCGGCGGCTCCGGTGACAAGTATCTTCATGGTGAGTGTCCTGTGGTTGTCGTGTAGTGTGCGGGGGCTGATGTATCTGCCTCGGCTCGCAAAGGCAAGGCTCAGCCCAGGCGCAGGTCCTTGAGCCGGGCCACGGCCCGGTGCAGCTCGTGGGGCAAAAGTCCGATGAGCTCCTCGGGCGCGGGCAGGCTGTGCACCAGCACGTCGGGTTGTCCGTCCGCGGGCTCGAACAGGGCGGAAGCGAGCCGCGCGGCCTCGGGGCCGAAGCAGGCAATGTGCGCCACGCCAAAGGTCAGCACACCGTTCAGGAAAATGTTCCGGGCCCGGCCCGGCGCGTCAGGGGTTGACCCCGGGGCATCGGTACAGGGCCAGAACAGGCAGGTGCCCTGGGGCCAGGCCAGGTAGGCCAGGATGCTTTGAAACAGCTTGCGCCGCGCCGGGTCGGCCGCGCCGGTGACGTCGGCCGTGAGTGATGCATAGGTGATGATGATCTGAGGCTTGGCTTGCAGGCGGGCGGCAATGGTCTGCCAGGGCTCAGGCCAGTGGGCCGCGGGCCCGGCTGTGCGCCTCTGGGCCTGGACCGGGCGGGCCGTGGCTGTTCCAGCCTGGACCGAAGTCGCGGCCGACAGGCCGACGGCCAGGTCCTCTGGCAAGCCCTCGGGCAGGAACAGGGTCTCCAGTCCGGCGGCGCGCCAGGGGCGTAGTTGTTCGGGCAGGTCTACAGGTGCCGCAAAAGATCCCAGACGCGCCACGCGACCTCCGTCTTGGGCAGTTCCGGCCATTGTTCCACGCGGCCCGTGCGGTCGAGCACGGTCACGGTGTTGGTGGGGCAATCAAACCCGCTGCCCGGAACTCCCACCAGGTTGGCCACGATGAGGTCCAGGTTCTTCTCGGACAGCTTGAGCCGGGCCTGGCTGAGCAGGTCCTCGGTCTCGGCGCAAAAGCCGATGAGGATCTGGTCCTTGCGTTTCTGCTCGCCCAGGGTGCGCAGGATGTCCGGGTTCTGAACCAGACGCAGGGCCAGATCGCCGCGGGCCAGGTCGCGTTTCTTTATCTTGCGTTCAGGGTCCTGGGAATCCTGGGGCAGGGGGCGGAAGTCGCACACCGCGGCCGTGCAGCAGCCCAGGTCCGTGTCCGGCCAGAGCTGCTGGGCTGCGTCGAGCATCTGCCGGGCCGTGGTGACCTGCGTGACCTCGATGCCCGGCGGAAAATCAATCGCGGTGGGCCCGGCCACCACGCGCACACGCGCCCCGCGCATCCAGGCGGCCAGGGCCAGGCACGCGCCCATGAGCCCGCTGGAGGAGTTGGAAAGATGGCGCACCGCGTCCCAGGGCTCGCGGGTCGGGCCCAGGGTCACGAGCACGGTCCTGCCCGCCAGGTCGCGCGGCGAAAGCGCGCGCAGCACCTGGGCCAGGATGTGCTCAACAGGAGCAAGCTTGCCCTCGCCCGTGTCGCCGCAGGCCATGTCGCCCAAGGCCGGGCCAATGCCCACGGCCCCGCGGTCGAGCAGGGTCTGCCAGTTGGCCCGGGTGGCCGGGGCGGCCCACATGGCCGGGTTCATGGCCGGGGCCAGGAGCAGCGGCCCGGAAAAGGCCAGGGCCTGGGTGGAGAGCAGGTCGTCGGCCAGGCCCTGGGCCAGCTTGGCCAGGGTGTTGGCCGTGGCCGGGGCGATGACCAAGGCCTCGGCCTTCTGACCCGGGGTCAGGTGCACAAAGGGGTCAGCCCCGGCGCCCGGGCCGAACATGGCCGTGTGCACCGGGTCGGCGCCCAGCGCGCGGAAACTGTCCGCGCCCACAAAGCGCTGGGCCGACTCGGTGAGGGTGACGCCCACCGTCACCTGGCTGTGCCTCAGCAGGCGCAGCAGCTCCAGGCTCTTGTAGGCGGCGATGCTCCCGGTGACGCCCAGGTGGACGCGTCGGCCCAGGAAGCAGGGGAAGTTCAGGTGCTCAGTGCTCAATTGCTGATGTCCTTCTCCGAGAAGCTGCCCTTGGACGAACCAGCGGGGGCTGGACGCGCCGGGGCGGTTCCGGGCCGGGACTGGAGACCGTTGCGGCCCGGTGACGGGGACCCGGACTTGTATTCGAGCGCAAACACCGTGGCCTTGGCCTTGAACCCGTCCGTAAGCTCGATGATGGCGGCCTTGTTCGACTTCTCGAAGATGAGAATGCTCTTCTTGGAGCGCACGGCCGAGACCTTGCGCCAGCCGTCCTTGACCATGTTGTTCAGGAAGAAGTTGATCAGGTCGTCAAAGACCACGCGGCCCTGGAAGATCTGGATGCCGGCCTTGAACTGCTGGGTGTCAAAGGAGAAGTCGTCATCCGGGGTGTGTTCCATGCCGTTGGGAATCAGGATGTCATCGAACAGATAGTAATAGTTGGGATTATCGTACGTCTCGGCCTGGGAACCTGTGGCCGCAGGGGCCGGGTCGCTTTGGGCCTTGGTGCTCATTCCGGAACAGGCG